>VXME01000066.1 GCA_009861545.1 Acidobacteriota bacterium
CCGCCGTGGGCGACGTTCAGGTCGTAGACGTAGTCGATCGACTCGGTCGAGTTGAGCCCGCGATCCTGGAGCCGCTGCGAGAAGTTGTCCCCCTGGAACGCGCCGTCGGCGAACCCGAAGTAGTTCTGCCCGCTGTGCGTGTTACCCCCCTCGCGCGGGATCATGCTGATGCGGACCCCGCCGGTCGAGGTCTCGGCCGAGATGCCGCTCGTCTCGTAGACCATCTCCTGCGCCGCGAGCTGGTTGTTGTAGTTCTGCACGCCCCCGTCGCCGCCGGCGGTCATCACGAGCTGTCCGTCGACGGTGACCGTGGTCTGCCGCGTGCTCATGCCGTGGACCGACATGTAGGTCTGCTGCGCCGCCGTCGTCAGACCGACCTCCGGGCGGTTCATCTTGACGCCGGGGATCAACTGCGCCGTCGACTGCAAGTTGCGGCCGGTCGGGATGGCGTCGAGCACCTCGCGGTCGAGCACCTCGGCCTGGCTGATCGACTGCACGTCGACCACCGGCGCCTCGCCCGAGACGGTCACCGTTTCCTCGAGGGCGCCGACCGAGAGCACCGCATCGACCGTCGCCGTGAAGCCGGCCGGCAACTCCTGACTCTCGACGAGCACCGTCGAGAAGCCGGGCAGCGTGAAGGTGATGGTGTAGTTGCCGGGGCGCAGGTCGACCAGCAGGTAACGCCCCGTGCCGTCGGTGATGGCGACCCGACTCCCCTCGATGAGCGCCGGACTCGACGCCTCGACGGTGACGCCGGGCAGGATGCCGCCGGTGTTGTCGGTCACCACCCCGGCGAACTGGCTGGTGCCCTGGGCAAGAGCCCCGGCGGGTGCAAGCGCCAGGGCGGCGAGTACGACGACGGCCGAATAACGACGTCTCATCTCGATCCTCCTCACAAGGCTGGTGCGCGAGGCGAACGAACGACGTCCGAAGCGGCCAATGGCGGGCGAAACCCGCCGTGCCGGCAGTATAGCGCCGCGGGAGCCCTGGCGGGATCCGAAAACGGAACCGGCGACATCGTGCCGCGGCGTGTCAGGCGGTCTCGTGGTCGAACGCCACCACGTTGCGCGACGCGCTGCTGAACTCGACGCCGATCAAGTGGATGGGATCACCCAGGCCGCGGTACTTGTCCGCGTAGGACTTCGCCTTCAACTGCGCCAGCGCGGCGCCCGGCCCCGCCTGCTCCACCACCTTGAACTCGAACAGGTACACGCGCCCGCCGAACCGAACCGCCATGTCCGCGCGGCCGCGGCTGACGCTGTCCTCCACGGTGATCCCCGTACCCAGCACGGAAGCGAAGTAGGCGTAGAAGACGCTGGCGTAGTAGCCCTCGAAGCGGGCGATGTCGTTGTTGGCGTACCACTCGTACGGAATGCCGGCGAAGAACGCGTGGAACAGTTCCCTCAGGGCCGGAACGTCGGCGGCCGCCAGCAGCTCGTAGAGCCGGTCGCCGTTGCGCTCCCGGTGCGGGTCGCGGGCCAGGTGAGCGAGCAGGCTCTCGTTGAGGCTCTGGAACACCTCCCGGTTCGGGTAGCCGAGCCGGAACCGCGTCCTCCCGCCGCGCGACTCCGTCCCCTGAATGGTGAGGTAGCCGGTCTGAAACAGCAGCGCCTCCGGCGTGATCGCGTCCACGTCGAAAGTACTCAGCAGGCTCGCACTGCCAACCATCCCGTCCAACGCCGGCGCGCTGACGCCGCGCTCGACCAGGGTCTCGATCAGGAAGGCCGGCGTACCGGTCTCGAACCAGTAGGCGTCGAACTCGCGGTTGCGGAACAGCAGCAGGATATCGAACGGGTTGTAGACCTTCTCCTCGCCGCGCCAACTGTAGCCGTTGTACCAGTGGCGGATCTCGTCCCGGTCGAGGCCCGCCAGTTCCGCCGCGAACACGGTGTCCAGGTCGCCGTCGGTGTAGCCGCAGATTGCCGAATGGCGGGGATCCAGAGTGATGTCGGTGAGGTTGTTCAGGCCGGAAAACAGACTGACTTTCGAGAACTTGCTCACGCCGGTGATGAAGGTGAACCGCACGTGCGCATCCGCGTCCTTGATGGTGGCATACAGACCGCGCAGAAAGTCGCGGTTGGCACGCGCGACGTCCGGCACTTCCAGCGCGTCGAGAATCGGCCTGTCGTACTCGTCCACGAGCACCGCGACGGGCCGGCCGGTCTGCCGGTGCAGCGCCTCGAGCATGTGGCCGAACCGGTTCGATGCCGATTCGTACCCGGAAACGACCCCGGACCCGCGTTCCACGGCGTCGAGTTGGGCCATGACGTTCGCGGAAAGGTGATCCGGGTCCTTGAAGTTGCCGCTGCCGAAGCTGAGGCGCAGAACGGGATGCCGCACGGACCAGTCCCACCGGTCGCGGATCGAGAGCCCTTCGAAGAGCGGCTCGTTGCCCTCGAACAGTTCCTTGCACGTATCCAGGAACAGGCTCTTGCCGAAGCGCCGCGGGCGCGAGAGAAAGTAGTGCTTGCCCTCGTCGAGCAGGCGCCCGATGAACGCGGTCTTGTCCACGTAGTAGCAGCCTCGCTCCCGGACTTCCCGGAAGGTCTGCATGCCGATGGGCAACCTGCGTCGGATCGTCATGCTCCGGGAGCATTATCCCCCGGACAAAAAACGGGCCGGGAAGCGCTCGGCTTCCCGGCCCTGAAATCGACCGGCCGCGCGTGCGGTCACGCGCCGCCGGGGTTGGATTGCTCGCCTACCAGTGGATGTTGGTCGCCAACTGCAGGAACCGCCCCTGGACCGTCCGGGTGACGTTGCCCATGGAGCTGCCGAAGAAGTTTTGCCCCTCGATGATCGGACCGCCGTTGATGATGTTGTAGATGTCGGCCTGCACGTCGAAGCGCATGCCGTTGCCCATCTCGAACACCTTGCGGATCGAGATGTCGACCTGGTTCAGGCGATCGAGGAAGGCCGACCCCGGCGCCATCAACGGGATGGTGATGGTCTGCGTCCGGGGGACTCCCTCCGGATAGTACGCATCGGTCTTGGGCACGTTCCAGCGTACGTTGCCCGTACGCGTGAGACTGCCTTCGAGCTCGCCGCCGCCGTTCAGGCCGCCCGCGCTCTGGCCGCCGCCGCCGCCGACGACCAGCTCGCGCGGGTTGTACGACTGCAGGGAACCGCTGAACGTGAGGCCGCCCGGCAAAGGCAGCGTGCCCGACACCTTGAACTCGTTGAGCCACGGCACGCCGTAGCCCCCGTACGAATCCGCCCCCCACGCACCCGTCGGGTCGCAGAACATCAGTTCGTTGGGATCGTCCCGCGTGTCGCACCGCGTGAGCAGGTTCCGCTCCATCGTCCAGCCGCCGAAGATGTTCGTCCCGTTGGGCAGCCGGGCGTTGAACGAGGTCTCGAACCCGTTGTACTGGTCCGAATAGCCGTCGTCGCCGTACGTGTTGATGACGAGGTGATCCGGCGTCCGCGCGCGGGCTTCGTCGGTGAGGCTGTAGACCGTGAGCGTCGGCTCCGCGGAGACACCGCGGGTCGAGCACGGAAAGCCGCTGGGGGCCATCCCGAGGGCATTGCCCTCGAGCGTCTGCGAACCGCACGGATTCGCGATCTGGAACGGAACGTAGTCATTCAGCCCGATGGCGGCGTTGCGCTGCAGGATGCCGTCGAAGCTGTCGCGGCGGTACCAGTTGAAGCTCGCCGACAGCCCCGGCAGAATCTCGCGCTGGATCCCGGCGTTGAAGAGCGAGGCCCACGGCCGCGCCACGCCGTCCGGATCCTGCCGCGGCCGGCCGATCGGCCCGCCGAACCCGGGATCCGCGGTCACGCCGACTTCCCAGTCCTGCACGTAATCGTCGCCGTTGGTCCCGCCGTGCTGCTGGTGGCCGGTGTACCCCGCAACCCCCTTCTCGTAGGTCGTGTTGGGGTCGCGGCCGCCGTAGGCCACGCCGCCGAGACCCGGCGAGATCGCCTCGAGCTCGGCGAACGTCGCGCACGTGTTGCGGGTGGTCGGGCTGAGCGCGCAGTCGAACCAGTCGCGTTCATGGTGCTGCCAGCCGCCGGGATGGAAGTCGCGCGCGTAGTTGAAGATGTTCGAGGCGTTGTACCGCCCCCACGAGAACTTCAGCGCGGTGGATGCGTCACCGAACAGGTCGTAGGCCATCCCGAGGCGCGGCGCCATGTTCGTCCAGGACGGCACCCCTTCCTGTCTGGGAAAGGCCGAATCCCAGTTGGTGAACCGCCGCAGGGTGGCCGGCGTCTCCTCGATGTTCGAGGCGAACGTCTCCCACCGGAGCCCCAGGTTCAGCGTCAGCCGGTCGATCGTCCAGGTATCCTGCACGTAGGCCCCGACGTCCTGGAACGACATTCTGAAATACGTCGGGTGGTTCGTGACCCGCACCGTCGTCGGAACGCCGTCGCGATACTCCTGCCGCAGGGCGCCGTTCTTCTTCAGGTCTTCGAGGAACGGTCCCCAACTGCTCATCAGGCCGATCTTCAGGTTGTGCGACCCGGTGACGTACGACATCGACGTGTTGTAGTTGAACCGCTCGACGTAGGCGTGGCTGTCGCCCCAGTGGTAGCGGTCCTCGAAGCTGTTGGTCTTCTCGCGCCGGTGGGTGATCGCGTACCAGGGATCGATGGTCGAACCGTATTGGTTCATCGACCCCTGCATCATCAGCCCCGGGTATCCGCCCACGCCGGGATAGCAGGGAGTGTTCTGGCAGGTGGCGAGACCGGCCGGGAGCGGCTGCGTGTGCATGCCGTTGGGCGTCAACGAAGGCCCGGGGGCGAACGGCACGTCGTCCTCCGAGTCGATGTTGCTCCAGTTCTCGACGTTGGTCGAGTAGCCCGCCTCGAGCAGCAGGCGGCTGCTGAGTGTCGCGGTCCACTTTGCCGATCCCACGTAGTAGAGCGGCGAGCCGTGGTGCCGCGCCGAGGTCGCGACGTCCTGCACCGAGCCGTGATTGTGGAACCGCTGCTTGATGATGCGGTCCATGTACACCGAGAACTTGTTGTTCTGGTTGATCTGCGCGGTCAGGCGCAGCAACCCGCTGGTGACGCTGTTGTCGTCGACCCCCGGCAGCTTCTGGTTGAAATCCCTGCCGTCGGCGTCGATGCCGTAGCGGGAGTGCAGGAAGTAGCGGGGCACCGACCCGTCGTCGCTCCGCGTGAAGCTGTTGGTGGTCGGCTTGTCGATCTCGAACCGGCGGAAGCTGCCGAAGAACCAGAACCGGTCGCGGACGATGGGACCGCCGAGGGCGTTGTTGAAGTCGTAGATCAGGTCGATCGACTCGCGCGACGAGGCGCCGCGATCCTCCAGCCTCTGGGTCAGCTGGTCCTGCTGCAGCCCGGACTGGCTGAACCCGAAGTACTGCTGCCCGCTCAGCGCGTTACCGCCCTCACGGCCGATCATGTTGATCCGCACGCCGCCGGCCGAAGTCTCGGCCGAGATGCCGCTCGTCTCGTAAACCATCTCCTGGTTCGCGAGGTGGTTGTTGTAGTTCTGGTTCGCCCCGTCGTACCCGGAGCTCATGACGAGCTGACCGTCGACGGCGACCGTGGTCTGGCGGACGCTCATGCCGTGGACCGACATGTAGGTCTGCTGCGCCGCGGTCGTCAGGCCGACCTCCGGCCGGTTCAACTTGATGCCCGGAATCAACTGCGCGGTCGATTGCAGGTTGTTGCCGGTCGGAATAGCGTCGAGCACCTCGCGGTCGAGCACCTCGACGCGGCGGGTGGTCGCAACGTCCACGACCGGCGCCTCGCCGGAGACGGTGACCGTCTCTTCGAGGGCGCCGACCGAAAGCACGGCGTCGACCGTCGCCACGAAGCCGGCCGGAAGGTCCTGATCCTCGACCACGACGACCGAGAATCCGGGCAACGTGAAGGTCACGGTGTACGTGCCTGGGCGCAGGTCGACGATGGTGTAGCGACCTGCCCCGTCGCTGATCGCGACGCGGCTGCCCTCGATCAGCGCCGGGCTGGACGCCTCGACGGTGACGCCGGGCAGGATGCCACCTGTGTTGTCGGTGACCTCCCCGATGATCTGACTGCCGGCCTGCCCGAATGCCCCGGCTGGCGCCAGGCTCAGAGCCGCCAGCGCAGCGACGGCCGTTAACGAACGTCTCATGGGTTGTCCTCCTCTGACGCGTTGCGACGACTCGCATCACCACGGACTGCAGCAAGTCGAGGAATGCATCGAAGCAAAAAACATTCCTTCTCCGTGCAGCCGGTCCGACACTGCCCCCCTGCGATGACAAGTCGATGCATTGCAGGAGTTTAGTGGACCAGGGCGACGCGACGGGGATGCATTGATCGACGGGCCCCGTATCCAAACATCTGGATCCCACCCTCGCGTACTCCAATATCTTGGAGTCGGACGGCACGAACCGCCCCACGGCGGCAGGCGGTGGCGAGCCCGCAGCCCGAGGGTTTGGGCGCGCCCCAAAGGAAAGGGCCGGGAAGCGCTCGGCTTCCCGGCCCTGAAATCGACCGGTCGCGCGTGCGGTCACGCGCGACCGCGGTCGGACGAGTCCTCTACCAGTAGAGGTGCGTCGCGAGCTGCAGGAACCGGCCCTGGATGGTCCGGCGCGGCCGGCCGAGGCTGCCGCCGTGGGCGTTGGTCGCCTCGAGAATCGGACCGCCGTTGAGCAGGTTGTAGACGTCGGCCTGGACGTTGAGGCGCCGCCCCCCGGCCAGTTGGAACACCTTGCGGAACGAGATGTCGAACTGGTTCAGGCGGTCGAGGTACGTCGAGCCGGGCGCCATCAGCGGAATGAAGGGGCTGCTCGTGAACGGCACGCCGGCCGCCTCGATCTCCGCCTTCTTGACCGAGTAGCCGACGTTGCCGAGCGCCAGCAGACCGCCCCACAACCCGCCGCCGCCATTGAGCCCCGACGCGCTGTCGCCGGAGAAGGACGTCGTGGCGAGCAGCTCGCGCGGGGTGTACGACTGCAGGGTCGCGCTGAACTGGAAGTCGCCCGGCAGCGGCACCGTGCCCGACAGCTTGAATTCGTGCAGCCACGGCATGTCGTACGACGGCCCGACGTCCTGCCCGCTCAGCGCATGCGTCCCGGACCGGTCGCAGAAGAGCCAGCGGTTCGGATTGTCCACCGAGTCGCAACGGGTCATGATGTTGCGCTCGAAGGTGTAGGCGCCGAAGAGGGTGGTCCCGTTCGGCAGGCGCGCGTTGAAGCCGCTCTCGAACCCGTTGTAGGTCTCGCTGTACCCCGTATCCGCGTCGCTATTGGTGTAGACGCGCTCGCGTGGCCGTCCCTGCGCCTCGGGCTTCAACACGTAGACCGGCAACGTCGCCGGTATGGAGGCGCCGTTCGTCGTGCAGCCGAAGCCGCCCGGGCCGGGGGTGGGATTCGACGCACACGGGTTCGCCAACTGGAACTGCGTGAAGTCGGCGACCGACAGCGCCCGGTTCACCTCGATGAGCGTGCCGTAGCTGTCGCGGCGGTAGTAGTTGAAGCTCGCCGACAGCCCCGGCCAGAGCTCGCGCTCGATCCCGATGTTGGTCAGGCCGACCCAGGGCCTGTCGAGGCCGTTCGGGTCGAGGATCGGTGTCGAGGTCCCCTGGCCGAAGTCGGCGCTCGCGAGACCGACCTCCCAGTCCTGCACGTAGTCGTCGCCGTTGGTGCCGTGACCCGGCACCGACCCGGCCACCCGCGCATCACCCCAGTCGGTGAGACCCGAATTGCCGTAGGCCACCGCGCCGAGGCCCGGCGAGATGGCGTCGAGCTCGGCCATGGTGGCGCATCGGTTGGAGGCGCTGCCGTGCCGAACCGTGATCATCGCGCAGTCGAACCACGCGAGGTTCTGCCGTTGGGCCTTGCCGGTATGCAGACGGTCGGCCAGGCTGTGGGTGACCGACGCGTTGTAGCGTCCCCAAGAGAACTTCAGCGCCGTCGACGCGTCGCCGAACACGTCGTAGGCCAGACCGATCCGCGGCGCGATGTCCGTCCAGTCCGGGATGTTCTGCTTGCCGGGAAGGGTGGCCGGCACCGTCCATCGCGTGTGCAGCAGCCGGTTCGTCGGATCGACGGTTCCGTTGACCGTCTCCCACCGCAGCCCGAGGTTCAGGGTCAGGCGGTCGATGGTCCAGGTGTCCTGCGCGTACATCGCGATGTCCTGGTACCCGAGCGAGTAGTCGATGGGGTGGTTGGTGCGGCCGATCTGGAACGGGATCGCGTCGCGATAGCGTTGCCGCAGGGCGCCGTTCTCCTGCTCGATCAGCCGGAAAGGCCCCCAACTGTTCATGATGCCGATCTTCAGGTTGTGCGACCCGGTGACGTACGACAGCGAGGAGTTGGTGTTGAAGCGCTCGACGTACGCGTTCCGGTTCCCCCAGTGGTACCGGTCGGCGAAGTTGTTGACCGTATCCCGCCGCAGGGTGTTCGCGTAGAACGGATGGATGCCGCCGCCGTCCACGCCGCTGCCCGGAAGCTGCGCCATCAGCGCCGCGCTGCCGAGGGACGGATAGCCGCCGACGCCCGGATAGCAGGGAGTCGCCACGCAGGAAGGCCAGCTCGTGTCGAAGAGCTGGGTGTGCGGGCCGACGCCGCCGCCCCGCAGCCCGAGGCCCGGCCCGTTCGGCACGTCGGCCTCCTGGTCGACGTTGCTCCAGTTCTCGACGTTGGTCGAGTAGCCCACCTCGAGCAGGAGCCGGCTGCTGATGGTCGACGTCCACTTGGCCGCACCAACGTAGTAGATCGGCGAGCCGTGGTGGCGCGACGCGGTGCCGACGTCTACGCGCGCGTCGTAGTCGTGGAACCGCTGCTTGATGATCCGGTCCAGGTAGGCCGAGAACTTGTTGTTCTGGCTCATCTGCCAGGTCAGGCGCAGCAAACCGCTGGTGATCCGGTCGTCGTTGACGCCCGGCCGGAGACCCTCGGTGCCGTTGGGGTACTTCTCCGTCTGCATGTAGCGCGGCGCCGTCCCCGTCTCGTTCTTGTAGAAGCTGTCGGTGACCGGCACGTTGATGCTGAAACGGCGTCCGCTGCCGTAGAACCACAGCTTGTCGCGGATGAGCGGCCCGCCGTGGGCGACGTTCAGGTCGTA
>VXME01000067.1 GCA_009861545.1 Acidobacteriota bacterium
CCCCCCCCCCCCCCGGCGGCGGGGGCGGGGGGGGGGCGCCGGGGGGGCCGCCGGCGGGGGGGCGGGGGGGGGCCCCCCGCCCCCGCCCGCAGGCTCGCCCGGTCTGCCCGCAGGCCCGGCCCGCGGCGGGAGGTCCGAGAGCCGACCGGGCGCGCGAAACGATCCGCCGCGACCCGACGGCGGCGCGCCGGGTCCGATCCGCGGAGCACCGTCGAATGCGCCGCCCGCGAAGCCGTTCCCGTTGCCGTTCCCGGCCGGATACATGCCGCCGTTGGCCGCCGCATCGAACGCCGCGTCGAGCTCCTGAACGACCTGGTCCTGTAGAGCGAACAGATCCTCGAACGCACCGTCGACCTTTACGCCGGCCGCCACGGCGCCGCTCCCGGTGTCGACCAGACGCGCGGTTATCCGCATCCGATCGCCCATCCGCTGGTAGCCGCCGGCAACGAGCCACGCGGCGCCGAGCCGACGGCTCGCCTCGCGCACGACCCGTTCCGCATCAGCGGTCCCCGTCCACCCGGGATCGACGCCCGCCGCCGAGATCTCGTCCAGCAGTGCTTCACGCCCGACGACGGACACCTCGTCGAGCCGTTCGAGATCGGCCGACACCGTCTCGGCGATGCCGGTCCCGATCCAGTCGTCGGCCGCCTCCGCGGAAATGTTGAAGAAGGGGGCGACGGCAAGGGCGCCGTGCCGCGGCGAAGCCTGCGCCAGCGCCGCGGGGTCCGGCGCCGGTTGCGCGAGCGACGCGGCCGGAATCGCCGCGACGGGCAATGCGACCAAGCCTGCCAGCGCCCACGGCGCCGCGTGCCGGGCAGTGATTCTCACGGCGTGGTTCGGCAAGTAGTCCCCCCTTCGACCTGCCTTCCTTCAAGACGCCCGACCGCCGGTATGCGTTTACCGGTTCCGGAGCCGTTGCGAGCCGTCGGCGCGCGACCTCTGGTCGCGTTGGGAGTTTCGCTGGCGCGAAACTCCTATCCGGAAGCGAGCCGGTCGATGATCGCGCGCGTCATCTCCGTGCAGCGCAGCGACGACTCCCCCTCCCGCGCCAGGTCGGCCGTCCGGCAGCCGGCGTCGAGCGCGCCGCCGATCGCCGTCTCGACGGCATCGGCCTCGTCGCCCAGGCCGAGTGCGTGGCGCAGCAGCATGGCGGCCGAGGCGATGGCGCCGACCGGGTTCGCGGCGTTCTTGCCGGCGATGTCGGGCGCGGAGCCGTGCACCGGCTCGAACAGGCCGCCCCCGCCCCCGACGCTGGCCGACGGCAGGAGCCCCAGCGAGCCGACCACCGCGCCGGCCTCGTCGGAGAGGATGTCGCCGAAGAGGTTACCGGCCAGCATGACGTCGAACGATCCCGGGGCCGAGACCAGCCGCATGGCGCACGAATCGACGAGCTGGTGCTCGAGGTCCACGTCCGGATAGCGCGCGGCCACCTCGGTGACCACTTCCCGCCACAACCGCGAGGACTCGAGCACGTTCGCCTTGTCCACCGACGTGACCAGCTTCCGCCGGCCGCGGGCGCTCTCGAACGCGACGACCGCGATGCGCTCGATCTCGTGCGCGGCGTAGCGCATCGTGTCGAAGGCCTCCCGCCGGTCGTCCGTCCGGCCGCGCGGCTCGCCGAAATAGATGCCGCCGATCAGCTCCCGGACGATGAGCAAGTCGACGCCGTGCAGGGTGTCCGGCCGCAGCGAGCCCCCGTCCTCGAGCCCCGGCCAGACCCGCGCCGGGCGCAGGTTGGCGTAGACACCGAGCGCCTTGCGCAGCTCCAGCAATCCCGTCTCCGGGCGGCGCTCCCGCGGTCCCTCGCTGAAAGCCGGATCGCCTACCGCGCCGAGCAGCACCGCGTCCGCCGCCAGGCAGGTATCGAGCGTGGCGGGCGGCAGGGGCGGATCGCCGGCGCGCAGGGCGGCGGCCCCGAAGCGCGAGCGGGTCAGGGCGAAGTCGTGGCCGCGACCCGCGGCGACCGCCTGCAGGACGTCCGCCGCGGCGTCCACGACTTCGGGACCGATCCCGTCCCCGGGCAGCAGCGCGATGTTGGCGTGCATGCGAGGCTCAGGCCACGCCCCGGCCGGTCGCGGCAACCGGTGCGGCGGCCTGCAGACGCGCCACGATCGCCGTCACGTCGTCGTCGCTGACCGACTTCTGGCGGTCGGCCAGGGCGATGACCTCCCGGTAGACCCGATCGAGCTCGAACCGGCTCAGCTCGTGTCCGAGATCCTGGCAGCGCTTCTTCACCGCGTGCCGCCCGGAGTGCTTGCCGAGGACGAGCGTCGACTCGACGCCGACGTCCGCGGGGGTCATGATCTCGTAGGTGCGGCGGTCCTTGATCACGCCGTCCTGGTGAATCCCCGCCTCGTGCGCGAACGCGTTGCGGCCGACGATGGCCTTGTTAGCCTGCACCGGCTCCTGCGTCAGCTCGGCCAGCAGCCGGCTCGTCTGCACGAGCTGGGTGGTATCGATTGCGGTCGCGTAGGGCAGGCGGTCGGGCTTGACCCGCGTCGCCATGACGATCTCTTCCAGCGAAGCGTTGCCCGCGCGCTCCCCGATGCCGTTGATGGTGCACTCCACCTGGCGCACGCCGGCCCGCATCGCGGCCAGCGAGTTGGCCACGGCCAGGCCGAGGTCGTCGTGACAGTGGGCGCTGAAGACGACGCCGTCGGCGCCGCGCACCCGGCCGCGCACCTCGGCGAAGAACTCCTCGATCTCCTCAGGCGTGCAATAGCCGACGGTGTCGGGCAGGTTGATGGTCGTCGCCCCGGCGGCCATGGCCGTCTCGACCACCCTGCACAGGAAGTCCATGTCGCTGCGGGTCGCGTCCTCGGCCGAGAACTCGACGTCGTCCGTATAGCCCCGCGCCTGGGTCACGCCGTCGGTCACCGCCCGCAGGCACTCGTCCCGGCCGATCCGCAGCTTGCGCTCCAGGTGCAGGTCCGAGGTGGCGATGAAGGTGTGGATGCGCGAGCGCTCCGCCGGACGGAGCGACTCGCCGGCCCGCTCGATGTCGGCCGGATTGCAGCGCGCGAGGGCCGCGATCACCGGGCGCCGTATCTCCTGCGCGATGAGCTCCACGGCGTGCGCGTCGTCGTCGGACGCAATCGGAAAGCCCGCCTCGATGATGTCGGCGCCGAGCGCCTCGATCTGGCGCGCGAGCCGTATCTTCTCGTCCGTGTTCATCGAGAATCCGGGCGACTGCTCGCCGTCGCGCAGGGTGGTGTCGAAGATGATCAATCTGTCCTTGGCCATGGTGCTCCCGCCTGAATGGATGTGATGTCTTTACTCTATCCCGGCCTGCCCGCTGCAAGTCAAAGTTATAATTCTTACATAAAAATCAAGAGTGTTTATTCTGCCAAGCCGCCGCCGGGCGCCGTCGGGCAAGGCTTCCCGGACCGCCGACTCGCCGTGGACGTGTCCGGACCACCGCCGCCGGACCCGTCGAACTTCCTCCGCAACACGTTTTACGCTGATTTAACCGCCCGGTCATGGGCCGGTTACACCCCTTGGCTATCGTCTTCTCGACTTGCTGATGACGAGCACTTCAAGGTCGTCGGGCACAGACACCACGAAGTTGGAGAACGGAACCACATGCGCAGAATGATTGGGTCGATCCTGGTGTCGACGGTCATCGCCGCGGCGCCAGCCCACGCCCAGGAAGTCGGCTGGGTCGCGGGCGAGGTCATCGACCAGAACCTTGCCATCACGCTCCCGGGAGTGCCCGTCGAAGCGGTCGGCACCGGCCAGGTCGCCTACACCGATCTCGACGGTCGGTACCGGCTCGAGTTGCCCGTCGGGACACACGAGATCCGGATCGTCATGGCCGGCTACGCCGAGACGAGCGTGACCGTCGAGGTGCAGGCGGGCCGGTTGGCGGCGGTCCAGGTGGCCCTCGGCTCGAACGTCTTCGCCGAGGAGCTGGTCGTCACCGCGCCGACGCTGGAGGCCGATTCGTCGACCGCGGCCGCCCAGATGATGATGCGCATGCGCGCCCCGGCGGTGCAGGACAACATCGGCGCGGTCGAGATGTCGGCCAACAACGACTCCAGCGCCGCCGACGCCATGCAGCGCGTCACCGGCGTCTCCGTCGTCGAGGGTCAGTCGGTCTTCGTCCGAGGATTGGGCGAGCGCTACAGCAACACGACCCTGGCCGGGGCCACCCTGCCCACCACCGAGCCGGATCGCCGCGTGGTGCCGCTGGACCTGTTCCCCACCGGCCTCATCGACAGCGTGCAGGTCAGCAAGACCTACACCCCCGACAAGCCGTCGCAGTTCGCCGGCGGGCTCGTCGAGATCGTGCCCATGAAGCTGCCCGACGCCACCTCGTTCGAGCTCTCCGCCGGCGGGGGCTGGAACAGCCTGACCACGGGTGCGATGGGGCTCGGGTATCCGGGCGGCGGGCGCGACTGGCTGGGGTTCGACGACGGCACACGCTCCCTGCCGGCCGGGTTCCCCGACCGCAAGGTGACCCGCGGCGGACGTTTCTCGGGCACGCTCGGCTTCTCGCGCGACGAACTCGAGCGGATGGGCGAGCAGTTCAGCAACATCTGGGATCCGCAAACGCGGTCGCTCCCGGCAGACCAGTCGTACAACGCGCTGTTCGGCGGCCGGTTCGGCAATCTCGGCATCGTCGCCACGTTGCGGCACGCCCAGAGCTCGCAGTTCACCCGGGAAGAACGCACCTTCTACAAGGTCGGCGGCGGCGGCGCCATCGAGCCGTTCAACGGCCCGTACGATTTCGAAACCACCGAGCGGTCGGGCACCGTCGGCGGCGTCGGCAACATCGCCTACCAGTTCTCGCCCAACCAGCGGTTGTCGTTCGACAACTTCTACACGCACGTCGGCACCAACGAGACCCGCCGCTTCCAGGGCTACAACGACGACGCCGGCCACGACATCCGGAACCAGCGGCTCTGGTGGGTCGAGGAACAGATCGCGAGCCATCACCTCGGTGGCGAGCACGTGTTTCCGACCCTGTCGAACAGCCGGCTGGACTGGAAGCTCGCCCTGTCGCGCGCCGACCGCGACGAACCGGATCTGCGTGAGGTCCTCTACGAGTCCGACCCGGCGCGGCAGGCGTTCGTGCTCGCCGACGAGTCGCAGAGCGGCCTCCGGCAGTTCAACGACCTGACCGACGACAGCTTCGAAGGAAGCGCCAACTGGAGCACGCTGTTCGAACAGTGGGACGGTCTCGCCTCGCAGGTGAAGCTGGGCGGCAATCACATCGACCGGAGCCGCGATTTCCAGGCGCGCCGGCTTCGCTTCGTGCCGCGCACCCTCGGCGGGATCTTCGCCGGGGCGAGCGGTCGCGACCTCAGCCACCGGCTCGGCCACGCACGTCCGGACACCGCACGCGTCGACCTCTCGCTGCCGGCCGAGCAGCTCTTCACGACCGGCAACATCGGCGAGGCGTTCGAGCTCAAGGAGGAAACTCGCGGGACCGACCGCTACGACGCGGCGCAGACGGTCACGTCGTTCTACGGGATGGTCGACCTGCCCCTGTCGGCATCGACCCGCCTCGTGACCGGCGCCCGCATCGAACAGTTCCGACAGGACGTGGAGACGCTCGACCCCTTCGCCGGCACCATCGACCAGCAGACGGGCGACGTGCGGCGCGCGACGCTCGACGAGACCGATCTCTTCCCCGCCGTCAACTTCGTCTACGCGGTACGCCCCGAGCAGAACATCCGGCTCGGCTACAGCCAGACGGTCAACCGGCCCGAGTTCCGCGAGGTCTCTCCGTTCGAGTTCACCGACGTGGTCGGCGGGCGGGCCATCGTGGGAAATCCCGACCTGAACCAGTCGCTGATCCAGAACCTGGATCTGCGGTGGGAGTGGTTCCCGGGCGCCGAGGAGGTGCTGGCGGCCAGCTTCTTCTACAAGCGGTTCGACGACCCCATCGAGCGGACCGTGGAGCCGACCGCGCAGCTGCGGACGTCGTTCACCAATGCCGAGACCGCCGACAACGCCGGCCTCGAGCTGGAGGCCCGCTCGCTGATCGGCCCCCACCTGCTGGTCGGCGCGAACTACACCTATGTCGATTCCGAGGTGACGCTGTCGCCGGCCGCGCGGCAGGTGCAGACATCGCTGGTGCGGCCGCTCGCGGGCACGTCGGCGAACCTGTTCAACGCGCTGTTCGAAGTGCGCGGCATGGGCTACTCGGGGCGCCTCCTGTTCAACTACTTCGACGATCGGATCAGCGACGTCGGATCGCTGGGACTGCCCGACATCGTCGAGAAGGGCCGGCACTCGCTCGACTTCGTGCTGTCGAAACGCTTCGAGCGGGCCAGCGTGAGGATGGCGTTCACGAACCTCACCGACCAGCCGTTCGAGTTCACGCAGGGCGGCGACGGACCCACGCAGCGCATCTTCCACCTGGGAAGGTCCTTGAGCTTCGGCGTCACGTATCACCCGTAACACCAGCAGCGGTTCCCGCCAGCCCGAACGCTGGCCGCACGGAGACGACATCAGCAATGACCTGGAATTCGCGAGGGACAGAGGTGAATCGAACGAGGACCCGCATGCCGACCATGTCGCGAGCCGCTCGCCGCGTGCTCGCGGCGGGAGCGCTGGCCGCGGCCGCCGCGTGGAGCGGTCCATCCCCATCCGCTCAGGCGAACATCGATTGCACGCCGCACGAGGACGATCAGCTCTGCGTCGTCAGCGGGCGGATCACCGCCGACACGACGTTCACGGCGGACTCCCTCTGGCTGCTCGACGGGGCCGTGTTCGTCGAGGAGCCGGCGCGCCTGACCATCGAGGCGGGCACCGAGGTCTTCGGCCGGTCCTCGACCAACGGCACGCTCATCATCGCGCGGGGCGCGCAGATTCTGGCGAACGGCACGGCCGACGCCCCCATCGTCATGACCAGCGACCAGAAAATCGGCGACCGCGCGCGCGGGGACTGGGGCGGCCTGATCATCAACGGGCGGGCGCCGCTCAACGTGCCGGGCGGAGAGGCGGAGGGCGAAGGCGATACCGGCGTGTACGGCGGCACCGACCCGGACGACGACAGCGGGCACCTCTACTACGTGCGGGTCGAGTTCGCCGGCAGCGAGTTCAGTCCCGACAACGAGCTGAATGGCATCGCGTTCCAGGGCGTCGGACGGGGAACCGAGGTCGACCACGTCATGGTGAAGTTCAACAAGGACGACGGCCTCGAGTTCTTCGGCGGCACGGTCGAGGTGAAGCACGTGATCTGCTTCGCGATCGCCGACGACAGCATCGACTGGACGGACGGCTGGCAGGGCAAGGCCCAGTTCCTGATTGCCCAGCAGATCGGCGACGACGCCGACAATGGCTTCGAGTCCGACAACAACGGCGACAACAACAACCTGACGCCCCGCTCCGACCCGACCATCTACAACGTGACGCTGCTCGGGGACCCCTACGACTTTCCCGGCGAGGAGAGCGACATCGGCATGCTGCTCCGCGAAGGCACGGCCGCCACGATCCGCAACTTCATCATCAGCGGGTTCAAGGAAGCGTCCATCGACATCGATCACTCCGCTACCTTCGATCAGGTAACCGCGGGCGAGCTGACGTTGCAGAGCGGCATCATCTACGGCAACTGCCTCGTCGACGGTTGCGACGGGCAGTTCAAGCCGGACAGCGACGACGGGCAAGCGACGAAGCCGACGAAGAACATCGTCGAAGAATCGTCCGACGTCCACTTCATCGACCCGGAGATCGGCGAACCGTCCCACCTGTGCGCGTTCTGTCCGTACGACCTGGTGAATCCGACCCGCAACTTCGCACCGCGCGACCTGTCGCCGGCCATCTCCGGCATGGTCCGTCCCGCGGTGCCGCCGAACGATGGGTTCTTCGAGGTCGCGAACTTCATCGGCGCGGTCGGGCCGGCCGGCTCGGGACAGGAGAACTGGTTCGAAGGATGGACCGACTTCTCTCACAACTAGCGCGGCGGCGCGTGAACGGAAACGGAGGTCGTCGGCTGCAGCGGCCCAGGGTTCCCTTCGTCGCCTGCCTGCCGTTTGCGGTGCTCGTCGCCGCGTGGATGGCGGTGGGCTGCGGCGCCAGCGCCGACCACGCCCTCTCGCCACCACTTCACCGCACCTTCTCCTCGCCGGAAGCGCTGAGCGATGCGATGTTGACCGCCCTCGCGGCGCGGGACGCCGACGAGCTCGAGAGCCTGGCGCTCTCCGAGATCGAGTTCCGGACCGCGGTATGGCCCGACCTGCCGTCGAGCCGCCCGGAGCGCGGCGTGCCCTTCGACTATGCCTGGGGCGACCTGCATCAGAAGAGCCGCAACGCGCTGCGGCGGCTGATGGCGCGCCACGGGGGAGAGCGGTTCCAGCTCGTCGCCGTGCGGTTCACCGGCGAGACCACCCCGTACCGGACCTACCGTGTGCATCGCGAGACCGTTCTCGACCTGCGCGACGAGGATGGCAATGACCTCGCCCTCGCGCTGTTCGGCTCGATCCTCGAGCGCGACGGCGAGTTCAAGCTGTTCAGCTACGTCGTCGACTGAACTTATCGACGCGCCGCTTTCATAAGGTCGGGCGTATAGTAGTTACCGGCCATGGACCTAGCGGAGCTGCAGGTCTTCCTCGCCGTCGCCAACGAGCGCAGCTTCTCGCGCGCGGCCGAACGGCTGCATCGGACACAGCCGGCGGTCAGCCAGGCCATCAGGCGGCTCGAGGACGAGCTCGACGAGCGGCTGTTCGACCGTTCCTCGAAGGGCGGCCAGTTGACCGAGGCGGGCGAGCTGCTGCTCGACTACGCGCAGCGCCTCACCGCGCTCAAGGCGGAAGCCGAGAGCGCCGTGCGCGAGTTGCAGGACCTGCGGCGCGGCCGGGTCCTGATTGGCGCCAACGAAGGGGCCGTGCACGTCCTGCTGCCGATCGTCGAGCGCTTCCGTGCGGATCACCCGCACGCGCAAGTGGAGGTACGGCGCGTCTCGGCCCGGCAGGTGGCCAGGGAGGTGCTCAGCCGCTCGCTCGACTTCGGCGTGCTGACCTTCCCGCCGCGCGAGCGGGGCCTGCAGTCGCTGTCTCTGGGGGAGGACGAGCTCGTAATGCTCATCGATCCCCGCCATCCGCTGGCGAGGCGGTCGCGCGTCACCATGGAGGAATTCGGCCGCCAGACGGTGATCGCGCACAACGAGGCGTCGCCCGCCCGCGAGCGGGTACTCCGGCTCTACGAGCAGCGGCACACGTCGATCAACATCCAGATCGGGCTGCCAAGCCTGGACGGGATCAAGCGCGCGGTGGAGATGGGGCTCGGGGTGGCCCTGCTGCCGAAGCGCTGCGCGCTGGCCGAGATCGCCCGTGGACAACTGGCCGCGGTTCAGGTCGCCCAGCTCCGGCTCCCCCGCCAGGTGCGTCTGGTGTACCGTCGCGCAGGGGAGAGGTCACATGCCGCCGCGGCCTTCCTGGACGCGGCGCGGGCCGTCGCCGCCGCGTAACGTTCGTCCCGGCGATTCCGTCAACCGTGGTTGCGTAGCAATCCGTCCCGGCGCGGTCCTGGCGGCGCTACATCCGGACCGGAGCAGGGGTGTCCGGACTCTCCGGATTGACGACGAGCTTCCGCATCAGAGGCGAGATCAGCGGACTCAGAAACCGCTGACGTACGGCAGGCCGTCCGCGACGCGGCGGACGTCGTCGAAGTCGGCGAGCAGAAGGCCCGTCGCGTCCCACTGCCCCGTGAGCAGCGAATCGCGAACGGCGGCGGGCATGCCGAGCGGCACGGTCCGCCCCGCCGTCTCGATGGATTGGGTGTCGACGCTCAGGACCATCGGCGTAGCCGGCGCCCGCTCGGCGGTCGCCATCAGCGTCTCGACGTCCTCGGGTGCGGCCGTCGCGCACGGCAGGCCGATGGTCGTCGCGTTGCCGAGGAAGATCTCCGAGAACGACTGGCCGACGCAGGCGTGGATTCCCCAGCGCTTGAGCGCCTGCGGCGCGTGCTCCCGCGACGACCCGGAGCCGAAGTTCTCGTTGACGACCAGGATGGACGCGCCGGCGTAGGCCGGGTTCGCGAACGGGTGGTTGGGCATCGACGCCCGGTCGTCCTCGAAGGCGTGCGCGCCGAGACCGTCGAAGGTGATCGCCTTCAGATAGCGGGCCGGGATGATCCGATCGGTGTCGATGTTGTTGCCGCGCAGGGGAATGGCGGTTCCGGCGATGCGGTCGATGGGTCTCAGCTCGCTCACAGCAGGGTCCTCACGTCCGTCACCTCGCCCCCGACCGCGGCCGCGGCGACCATCGCCGGGCTCATCAGGAGCGTGCGGCCGGTCGGGCTGCCCTGCCGCCCCTTGAAGTTGCGGTTGGACGACGAGGCGCACACCTCCCGCCCGTCGAGGCGGTCGGGATTCATCGCCAGGCACATCGAGCAGCCCGCGCCGCGCCACTCGAAGCCCGCCTCCCGGAAGATCTCGTGCAGGCCCTCCGCCTCCGCCGCGCGACGGACGTTCTTCGATCCGGGCACGACGAGCGCCCTGACGTGAGACGCGACCCGGTGCCCCTTCACGACCCGCGCCGCTTCCCGCAGGTCCGACAACCGGGAGTTGGTGCACGAGCCCACGAACGCCACGTCGACGCGGGTCCCGGAGATGGGCGATCCGGCGGTGAAGCCCATGAAGTCGAGCGCCTCGGAGACGGCGCCCGCGTCGGCCGGGGCGGACGCCGGGTCAGGAATCCGCTCCGAGACCCCGACCGATTGGCCCGGATTGATGCCCCAGGTCACCCGCGGCTCGATGGCCGCGCCGTCGAGCTGAACGACGTCGTCGTAGGCCGCGTCCGGGTCCGAGGCCATCGACCGCCACCATTCCTTCGCGCGCTCGAAAGCATCGCCGGCGGGTGCGAACGGCCGTCCCTCCAGGTACGCGAAGGTCGTCTCGTCCGGATTGACGTAGCCGATCCGGGCACCGCCCTCGATCGACATGTTGCACATCGTCATCCGCTCGTCCATCGTCATCCGCTCGACCGCCGCGCCGCCGTACTCGTAGGCGAAGCCCACGCCGCCCCGCACGCCGAGCCGCGCGATGATCTCGAGAATGACGTCCTTGGCGTAGACGCCCGGTCCGAGCGCGCCCGAAACCGAGATCCGGCGGACCTGGAGCGGATCGATGGCGAGGCACTGCGACGCCAGCACGTCGCGCACCTGCGAGGTCCCGATGCCGAACGCCACCGCCCCGAACGCGCCGTGGGTCGAGGTGTGGCTGTCGCCGCAGGCGATGGTCAGGCCCGGCTGGGTCAGGCCCAGCTCGGGGCCGATGACGTGGACGATGCCCTGCCGGTCGGTGTTCAGGTCCGAGAAACGGATCCCGAACTCGCGGCAGTTGCGCTCGAGCGCCGCCATCATCTGCTCGGCGAGCTCGTCGGCGAACGGCCGGGTCTGATCCAGCGTCGGCACGATGTGATCGACCGTCGCGTAGGTCCGCTCGGGAAACGCGACCCCGATGCCGCGCTGGCGCAGCATGTCGAACGCCTGCGGCGTCGTCACCTCGTGGATCAGGTGCAGGCCGATGAAGAGCTGCGTCTGCCCCGACGGGAGCCGCCGGACGGTATGCAGATCCCAGGCTTTTTGAAGCAGCGTCTGTCCCACGTGCGGTTCGATCCTCTCTGTCCCGCTATTCCCGCAGGCGGTGCGCGGCCGCCGCGCCCTCGCGCTCGCGCCGGCTCCGCCGGACGAAGATCGCGATGCCCAGCAAGACCACCGGCACCGGCGGCAGCAGGATCGCGAACGTCTTGATGGAGGTCTGGATCCGGCGGATCTGGGCCTCCATGTTCTCGCGGCTGGCCTGGATGCGCGTGTCCTTCTCGGTCTCGATGTTGGCCGACAGCACCTCGAGCCGCCGGTTCTCCACCTCTTCGAGGTTGCGCACCATGATCTGCCGGGTCTGCGCGTCGATATCGTTGCGCGCCTGCAGCTCGGCCACGCGGTCGTTCAGGCGCTGCTGCGCCTCGGTGAGGGCCGCCTCGGCGTCCGCCTCGGCCTGCTGCTCGTCGGCCGTCCGCTGCTCGATGAACTCGGCCGTCTGCGCTTCGACCCGCTCCAGGGTCCGGTGCCGGGCGCGCCGGCTGCGGAGATCGATGAACGCGTCCTCGCCGAGCAGGGTGTCCATCGCGTTCAGGAAGAACGTGATGTTGTCGAAGTTCAGCCCGCCCGGCGCCTGCTCGCGGATCTGGAAGAACTGCTCGCTGATGAAGTCGAGGTCGGCGACGACGATGATATCGATGTCGCCGGCTGCCTCCGGCTCGGGGTCGCCCTCGGCGGCAACGTCGGATTCCGGCTCGGCGGCCGCTTCCGATTCGGCCGCCGCTTCCGGCTCGGCGGCGGGCGCCTCCAGCTCGGCGGCGGGCGCTTCCGGCTCGGCGACCGCAGCCTGCTCGGCGGCCGCAGCCTGCTCGGACTCCGCGGCGGGATCCGTCTCGTCGGCCGCGCCGGCGGGCTCCGCCGTGTCGGCCGCGCCAGCCGGCCCGGCGGCCTGCTCATCCTCCGACTCCGCGGTGTCGGCCGCGCCAGCCGGCCCGGCACTCTGCTCCTCCTCCGACTCCGCGACGGGAGGCTGCGCAGCCGAGGGCGCCTGCGCCTCTGCGGGCGTCCCGGCGGATTCGACGGGCTCGGGCTGAGACTCCTGCTGCTCGGCCGACTCGGCGGTCTGGCTCGCGGAGGACGCCGCGGTCTCCGCGGTCGAAGCCTCGGCCGCGGCTTCCGCGGATGCGGCGGGTTCCGACTCCGCCTCTTCGGCTCCGACCCCGCCGGCGGCTTCGGCCGTCTCGTCCGTTTCCGCTTCGCGCGGACCGTCGGCCTCCGCCTCGTCCGCAGGCGCCTCGGCTGCCTCCGGGGTGTCTTCCGCGGCCGCCTCCGGTTCAGGCGCCTCGGCCGCCGCCTCCGGGGTTCCGGACTCCACCCCGGCGGCGCCCTCGGCGGCTTCATCCGACTCGGGCGACGCCTCCGTGTCCGACTCGGGCTCCGCGGCCGGCTCCGCGCCGACGACCGACGCTACGGCTTCGGCGTCCGGCTCGGCTGCCTCCGGGGACGCGGCGGCCCCGGTCTCCGGCTCCGGCTCCGGCTCGGCGACAGCCTCGTCCGCCGCTCCGCCGCCCACCGACCGGATCCGGGCCGCGACGATGTAGTCGTCGTCGTCCTGCCGGCGCGGCGGGCTGGGGTTCACCTGCGGTCCGAACGGCGTGCCGCGCACCAGCGAGAAGTAGCCGTTGGCGCCCGACACCATGCCGGAGCGCAGCAGCGGTTGGAACTCGAAGCGTGGATCTGCGACCGCCTGCAGGGTCCCCGGGAAGAGCAGGACCAGCTCCTGGAGCCGGGCCGTCATCGGGTCGCCGGCGTCGAAGGTCGCCGGGTTCTCGTTGCCCGCCCCGAGGAAGACGACGTCCTCCGGCATGTGGGCGAGCTCGGGGTGCGGGTTGTAGGCGTCCCAGACGATCCGCGTCGGCTCCCAGTCGACCCCCAGGTTCCGGATCCACTCGCGCACGTTGCCGCGCGGCCCGGGCCGGGGCTGCCCCGGCGGATAGGTGAAGGGGTTCCCGTCGCCGACCCACTCCGAGGGCGACAGCGTCGGGTTCACGGCCGGCAGCGGGTCGACCAGGATCAGCGCCGGCTTGCCGGAACGGATGTAGTCGGCGACGAAGCCCTGCTCGTCGGTCTGCAGCGACGAGGGCAGCGGCACGAGCAGCGCGTCGACGTCCTGCCCGATCGCCATCTCCGGGCTGATCTCGACCACGTCGTACTGCTTGCGCAGCTCGGTGACCACGGACCACTGCGGCGTGAACTGGTTGCGCTGGAAGTTGGTCCCGCCGAACAGGTTGGCCATCGTCGCGACGACGCCGACCCGCTTGCGCTCGGTCCCGGCGACCACGCGGATGCTCCGCATGAGCTCGTACTCGGCCGGCAGCCCCACGTCGAAGAAGCCGATCACCTGCTCCTCGGCGCCGCAGGTGAACGCCACCCCGAGAAACACCTCCTCCACCTCCGACCGCGCCGTGCTGACGTTGCGGACCGGCCGCGGCTGGATGCCGAAGGTCTCGCGCGCCTCGCGCGCCGCGTCCGTGAAGGGCTCGGTGTCCTGGATGAGCACCTCCACCCGCGGGCCGGCGATGACGTCGATCTCCTCGAGGATGCTGATGAGGTTCGAGCGCGTCTGCACGAACGGCTCCGGCACGTCCGGACTGACGAACGCCTGGATGAAGACCGGCCGGTCGGCGGGCAGCTCGTCGAGCAGCCGCCGCGTCTCGCCGCTGAGCGAATGCAACTGCTCCGCCGTGGCGTCGACGCGGATGCTCCGGTTGGTCACCAGCACGCCCGCGCTGACCAGGGCGGCGGCGACGGCGATCCCGCGCACCGCGTGGTGCAGGGCCATCGGATAGCCGCCGGCGCTGCGCGGCCAGTGCCGCCGGCTCAGGACCAGGACGTTCAGGTAGAGGAAGAAGGCCCCGACCGACACGAAGTAGACGATCGCGCTCAGGCTGATGATCCCCTTCGCGAAGTCGTCGAAGTGCAGGAACATGCCGAGCGCCTCGACCGCACGCCCCAGTCCCGGCGCGACGGCCGCAGTGGCCGGGCCGGCAGCTACCAGCACCGCACAGAACAAGCCGGCCGCGATGAACGCGACGGTGGCGTTGCGGGTCAGCAGCGACGCGAGCATGCCGACCGCGATCAGCGCGGCGCCGACCAGCCAGTACCCCAGGTAGTTGCTCGCCATCAGCCCGAGATCGGGCGCGCCCAGATAGAAGAGCACCCCGACATAGCTGAGCGACAGGACCAGCGACGCCGTGTAGATGCCCAGCACGGCGAGGTACTTGCCGAGCACGACCTCCAGATCGGTGCCCGGGAGCGTGAGCAGCAACTCGTCCGTTCCGAGCTTCTTCTCCTCCGACCAGACCCCCATCGTGAGAGCGGGGATGAAGAACAGAAGCAGGTAGGGAAACACCCCGTTCAACTGATCGAGGTTGGCCAGGTTCTGCAGGAAGAAGCGATCCTGCCAGAACGCCGCCGCGGCGCTCAGAAAGATGAACAGGGTGATGAATACGTAGCCGCTGGGACTGCTGAAGTACATCCGCAGATCCCGGCGCGCGAGTGCGCTGACGACCGCCGTGCTGACTGTGCCTCCCATCGCTACCTCACGCCTCCGACGAGCTTCCGGCCTGCGGCTCGACGACGCCGGTCTCGCCGGCGTCCGCCGCGGTCCCCCGCGCTTCCGAATCGGCAGCCTCCGTCGCGGCGGCGCCCGCGTCGCCGTCCGTCTTCTCGGCGGAGTCGGTTCCCGCCGCGGAGTCGGTGCCGGCCGCGGCTTCCCCGGACTCGCCGCCGGCGCTCCCCGCCTGGGCGTCCGGCTCACCGCCGTTGCTCGCCGGCGGCGCGCCGCCGGTGGTGAGCCGGTAGAAGGGCTGCTCCAGAGAACCGTCCTCCTTCAGCTCCTCGACCGGACCGTCGAACACGAGGCGGCCGCTGTTGACCAAGAGCACGCGATCCGCAACCGCGTCGGCCTCGTGCAGGATGTGCGTCGAGATCAGCAACGTCTTGGTCCGCCCCAGCCGCTGGATGTTCTCCCGGAACTGGCGGATCTGGTTCGGATCGAGCCCCGCGGTCGGCTCGTCCATGATGAGCACGTCCGGATCGTGCAGCAACGCCTGCGCCATGCCGACGCGCTGGCGGTACCCCCGCGACAGCTTGCCGATGGGCTTGCCGGTCACCAGCTCGAGGGCGCACAGGTCGACGACCGCGTCCACCCGCTCCTTCAGGAGCGCGGGAGCCATCCGTCGCGCCTCCCCGAAAAAGCGCAGCAGCTCGAGCGGCGTCATGTCGGGGTACATCGGGCCGTTCTCGGGCAGGTAGCCGAGACGTCGGGACGCCGCGATCCGATCCCGCCGGACGTCGTGCCCCGCGATGGCCGCCTCGCCCGCACTCGGCGCCAGGTACCCGGTCAGCATCCGCATCATCGTGGTCTTCCCGGCGCCGTTCGGCCCGAGGAAGGCGACGACCTGACCCTGGGGAATGGAGAACGAGATGTCGTGAACCGCGACGAAGGCTCCGTAGTACTTGGAGAGCCCCGTCGCCTCGATCATCACCGGCATTGGCTCGGCAGTCATGGCTTGTTCAGTCCAACAGGATAGCGAATCGTCCGCGCGGCCTTCAAGATCGGCATCCGGAACCCGGAGGGCGCTCCGACGACCGCCGGGATGTTAATTCCTGGTTAACAAGTAATTTACATGGCATTAACATTGGGCTGGTGCGCCGGTCGGGGCCGGGCCCGGTCCCGGCCGGCGATCCGTGTCGACCCTGCACGAGGAGGTGAACCATGCAGGCAACGCACCGCGTTCTCTCGGTCGGTCTGCTCTCCCTGTCGCTCGCCGCACCGGCGACGGGGGCCGGAGCCGCCACCAGCGCCGGCCAGATTCCGCGCCCCGCGGCGGCGCCCGCGCGGCTCGTCGTCGAGTCGCCCGGAACAATCGAGATCGAGATAATGATCCGACCGACCGCCCAGACCGACGAGCTGAGAGTCGTCGCCGACTCGGGGACGTTCTACCGCAGCACCACCATCGGGCTGACCGGCGCGGATTCCCAACGGCTCCATACCTTCGAGTGGCACGGATTCCCAGCCGGCGAGTACGACGTGGTGGGCGAGCTGATCAGCGCCTCCGGACGCCGCGAGGTGGTCGTGCGCGGCGCCCTGCTGGTCATCGATCCGCCGGAGCCGCGCGTCCCGCCGGCCATCGGCGATTTGCGGCAATGAACCCCGGAGGGCGTACGGGACCGCGACAGGCGCCCGCCGCGAAACCGGGGCGGGCGCCTCCATGGCGTCCGAAGCCTCCAGCGCCCCCGTGGAAGCGCGCGTCGACTACACTGGGCCGATGCCAGCCGCGCGCCGGCGGTCGCGCTTCGCAGCCAGCGTGACGGCTGCGGTCTGCCTCCTGATCGCGCTGGCGGTCGTTGCGCCGGGCGGACAGCGCGCCGACCCGGAAAACCGCCTCGATCTGATCTTCGAGCCGTGGTCCGTGCGCGGCGCCCCCGGCTGCGCCGTGTCCGTGATGCGGGGCGGCGACATCCTGTTCGCGAAGGGCTACGGCGAAGCCAACCTGGAGTACGACGTTCCGATCACCCCGGCGTCGGTCTTCCACGTCGCATCCGTTTCCAAGCAGTTCACGGCGCTGGCGGTGGCGCTGCTCGTCGCCGACGGCCGGGTCTCGTGGGACGACGACATCCGGCGCTACGTGCCGGAGCTTCCCGATTTCGGCGAGCCCGTCACGCTCCGCCACCTCGCGCACCACACGAGCGGGATTCGCGATCAGTGGAGCCTGCTGCAGATGGCGGGGTGGCGCTGGGAAGGGGACGTCATCACCCAGGGAGACGTGCTCGACCTGCTCTCGCGGCAGACGGCCGTGCACTTCCCGCCGGGCAGCCGCTACCTCTACAGCAACTCCGGGTACACGTTGCTCGCGGTCGTCGTCGAGCGCGTGTCGGGTCGGACGCTCCGCGAGTTCACTACCGCGCGTCTGTTCGAGCCGCTCGGCATGACGCAGACCACGTTCCGCGACGATCACACGATGATCGTCAGGAACCGCGCCTACGCCTACGAGTCCGGCCGCACGGGCGGCTATCGCCTCAGCATCCCGGACTTCGCCGTGGTCGGGGCCTCCAGCCTCTTCACCACGGTGCAGGACCTCGCACGCTGGAACCGGAACTTCCGGACCGGCGAGGTCGGCGGCCGCGGCGTTCTCCGGCAACTCCAGGAGCAGGGCGCCCTGGCCGGCGGCGCGCGCCTCTCCTACGGGTTCGGGCTGGTGCACGGGACGCACCGCGGCCGGCCGACCATCGGGCACGGCGGCACCGACGCGGGGTACCGCAGCGAGTTCCTGCGCTTTCCCGACGAGGACCTCGGCGTGGCGGTGCTGTGCAATGTACGGACGGCCGATCCGGGTCGTCTGGCGCGGGACGCGGCCGACGTCTTCCTGCCGCCGGCGCCGCCAACGGCAAACGGCCGGCGCGCGAGAAACCGGCCGGGCCCGCCGGCGGATCGACCCGCCGGCGCGGTTGCCTCGCGGGCCGCCCCCGACCGCGGGGCGCTCGCCGCCCTGGCGGGCTACTACCGGAGCCCGGAGAACGACATCCCGCTGCAGATCGTGGCCCGCGGCGACGATCTGCTGCTTGTCGAGGGCGGCGCCGGCCGACCGCTCCAGCCGCTCGCGGACGAACGTCCGACCGCGGAGGGAAGATTCCGTATCGCCGGCACGGCCGCCGAGGCAACGTTCGAACCCGGCGGAGCAGGGGACGGACCGACGCTGCGTCTCAGCGGATCCCTGCGCGGCGTCTACACGCATGCCGCGCCGGTGGTTCGACTCCCCATCGGGCGCCTGGCCGAGTACGCGGGGTCGTACTACAGCGACGACCTCGACGTGCGGTACTTGTTCCGGGAGGAGAACCGCCGCCTGGTACTCTCGCACCGCAAGCTGGGTCGCATTCGACTCTTCTCCACGTTCGAGGAAGGCTTCTACGGCGGCGGGTGGTACTTCACCTTTCACCGCGACGCCGGCGGGAACGTCGAGGGGTTCACGATGAGCACGTCCCGCGCCTGGAAGGTCGCCTTCCGGAGGGTGCGCTGACCCGACGGCCGAGCATCTCCGTCCGACCCCGCGTCCACTGCGCTGACGGCGGTGTGCAACATCGGTCAGAATGATCCGATGCGCCGGTGGTGGGCGGGAGTGCGCGCGGGTCGAGCGCAGCGGAGCTCTTTCAGGGGGCTGCCGGCCTTCCTGCCGGTGCTCGCCGCCGTTCTTTTCGGAAGCGGGAGTCCGGTCGCTCAGCCGCCGGTCGGCGGGGACGATGCCGCCCGCGCAATCATCTTCAAGGCGCTCGAACGCGCCGTCTGGTACGAGGAGCACAACGTCGTCGCGCGCTACCGGTCCCGGATGACGAAGGAGGTCCGGCGGTTCGATGGCAGCGGCGACGTGCGCACCAGGGACGTCGGCGACTACGAGGTGGTCCCGATCGACGGGGTGCCGTTCGAGCGGCGGCTGACGATCGACGACCGGCCGTTGAACGCCGTGGAGCGCGGCTGGGTGGCCGAACGGGAAGCGGAGTTCCGTGAAGAGCTGCGGCGGCGCGAGCGGGACGACGAGCCCGAGGAGGACGAGGACGCCATCGTCTTCGACGAAGAGCTCGTCGCGCGCTACGTCTTCACGCTCGAGGGCGAGGAACCGTTCCGCAACCGCCCGAGCCACCGGATCGCGTTCGAGCCCCGGCCCGGCCGCCTCCCCGTGCGGCGCCGCATCGACTACGCGCTCAACAAGGCGAAGGGGCGCGTCTGGATCGACCGGGCAACGCACGAACCGGCGCGCGTCGAGTTCGAGCTGATCGACAGGGTCCGCCTCTGGTGGGGCATGCTCGGCTCGATCCAGCAGGCCCGGGGCTCGCTCGACCGGGGCCCCGTGCTCGGCGACGTCTGGGCGCGGATCCAGTTCGAGTCCTACAGCGACGTGCGCGTCGTCTTCCGCCGCACGCGCCGCGCGGAGTTCCGGCAGTGGCGGGACTTCGAGCTCCTCGACGAGGTGGACGAATAGCGCGGCGGGACACCGGGCGCGACCACGCCGGGCGCGGGCCAGCCCCCGTTCTACAGGGCGAAGATCTCGCGCACCGGAAGGCTGAAGCCCGGCAGCAACGGGGCGCCGTCCAACGTCTCCGATTCGCCAAGGCGGCGGACCGCCCGGCCGGGCTCGTGGATCGCCACCGAGGCGTGCTTCGGATTCACGACCCAGACAACCAGGGTTCCGGCCGACAGCCAGACCTCGACCTTCCTGGCGACCTCGGGGCGCGAATCCCCCGGCGAGGTCACTTCCACCGCCAGATCCGGCGCGCCCTCCCAGAAGAACGTCGGGCGGCCGGTCGCCGGCACGCGGTCGCGACGGACGAACGCGATGTCGGGCGCGAGCACCGTGTCGGGATCCCTGGCCAGGACGAAGCCGGTCTCCGCGCCGCAGACCACGCCGAGGCGGTGCGCCTTCACATGCTGTCCCAGAGGAACGGTCAGGTTGACGATGACGGCGCCATGTTCGAATCCCGACGGGTTCATTCGCTGCAACTCCCCTCCGACGAGGGCGTAACGACAGTTGTCGTCGGGCAGGCGAATCAACTCTTCCGCCGTCATGACTCGACTTGGGACCATCATTGTTCGAGCTCCGGATCCGTGAGTCATTATGCCTCGCTACGGATGCCGATAGGGCGAAACTGTCGGCCACGCGCCCCGCACACATCCCCGGTGCCGGGTCAGCGCTCGGAAGTCACCGGATGTCGGATCCGGCTCCGCCGGGTGCCGGTCGGCATTTACGTACAGACATCCGACCTCATCCGGCGGCAGCCCGGCCACGAGCGACCGGGCCCGTTCCAGCGCGGCGATCCAGCGCCGCTTCAGGACGCCGAGATCGAGCGGTTCCCGCAGTGAGAGCCGGTCGAGGTCTACCTGCGTATAGGCGACATGCCGCGCCGCGTGGTCCAGCAGGAATTCCGGGGTGAAGCCCGGATCCTTGCCGCACGCCGCCCAGGCCAGGGCGCCGAGCGGGAGATAGCTGTCGTCGAGATGGAGCACGTCGACGAAGTCGCGGATCTCGCTTCGTCCCGCCAGGGCCAACACCTTGTTGGTCGCGGCGTCGGCGTCGTGGAGGCGGTACCCGAACCGATCGTCGTCCTGTACCGGGTAGAAGCGGA
This sequence comes from Acidobacteriota bacterium, assembly GCA_009861545.1. Lineage (NCBI taxonomy): Bacteria > Pseudomonadati > Acidobacteriota > Acidobacteriota bacterium. Next base: position 20,668 of record VXME01000067.1, read on the forward strand.
AGGCGCTGTCCTGGGCCCATTCGATCTTCATGGCCCGTTCCTTCGCACGTACCACGGCGCGATGGAAGGTGGGCGTGCGCAGCAGCCACGAGAGCTCGTACCCCGCGGTACCGAGCGTCTCCGCGTCCGCCTCCGCGCTCCGGGCGATACTGTCTTCCAGATCGTGAAACAGATCGAGATCCGCGGAGTACCGCGGGGTGTCCTCCATCCGATGCAGCACCGTCGCCCCCGCGACGTAGCTGTCGGGGCTTCGGTTGGCGGCTATGAGCCGCAGGACGTCCATCTGAATGGTGCTCAACGGCATAGCCGGGCCGCAACCAGGAACCCTTTCCGTCCGCCGTTCCGGCGCAGCCCGCGCACGATCTCGGGAACATCGTCCAGGGAAACCTGCAAGTCCGGGCGAAGGTACCAGAAGCACTGGGCGTGGAACTCGCGGAACGCGCGCCGCGCCTCGCGCACGCGCACCATGTCCCGGGCGTCCGCGGACGACAGGACGCGGCGGCTCCTCGATCCGCCCTTTCGACCGATGCGTGCGAGATACGCCTTCAACGGGTCCGGCGTGTCCATCTGCCGATCAATCATAAGCCGCTTATGCTCTTGCAGCTACCCATCACCAGGCATCCAACATCTTCAGCCGCTCGCGGCGTAGCGGGGCGTAGCGGGGCCATACCGCCCGTTCCGGCGCTTCAATGAAAGTCCCGGCTGCCGGCGGTCGGCGGGCGGGCCGGGATCTCCGGCGCCCAGAGGGCGTCGGCCACGACGTGGACGACCCCGGACTCGGACTGCAGCTTCCCGCTCACTCCCAGAAAAGATGCGGTCCGGGCGAGCACGGCGTGGTCGTCGAACACCTGCTTCCAGATCACGATGTTCACGAACCCGGTTTCGTCCTCCAGCGTCATGAAGGTCACGCCCGAGGCGGTGCCGGGCCGTTGCCGGCAGATGACGAGGCCGGCGTAGCGCACCCGGCCGCCGTCGGGCATCCCGGCGACGGTGCGGGCGTCCGGCAGGTTCTGCGCCGCCAGCGCCTCGCGCAGCGGGGCGAGCGGATGGCCGCGGGTGCTGTGGGCGCTGAACCGGTAGTCCCAGTCGATCGCCTGGAAGTCGTCCAGCGGGTCGAAGTCGGGCAGCGGCTCGTCCGGCGCGACCGGCAGGGGCGCCTCCGATGCCGGTCCCAGACCCTGCGCCTGCCACAACGCGGCGCGGCGCCGTCCTTCGAACGGCGCGAACGCGCCCGCCTCGGCCAGCCGCCGCAGCACGCGGTCGTCGAGCCGGGTGCGCCGGCTGAAGTCCGCCAGCGACGCGAACGGCCGCTTCGCCCGCGCCGCCTCTATCCGCCGCCAGTCGCGCTCCTCCGAGAGGCTCTTGACATACCGCAGCCCCATCCGCACGGCGAATCGGGAGGGGCGATGCATCCCGCGCAACGGCGTTGCTCCTCGGTCACGGACTGCCTGTCCGCTCCCTCGTCGCGCCTTGCTGCGCGGGCGCCTCGCCCCTCCCGGTTCAGTACGTGCTTCCTCTCGGTCACGGACTGACGCGGGCTCGAGCGTGCAGTCCCAGTCGCTGGCCGTCACGTCGACCGGGCGCACCTCGACGCCGTGGCGGATCGCGTCGTCGACGATCGTCGCCGGCGTGTAGAACCCCATCGGCTGCGCGTCGAGCAACGAGCAGGTGAACACGTCCGGGTAGTGGCAGCGCAGCCAGGACGTGGCGTAGGCGATCAGGGCGAAGCTCGCCGCGTGGCTCTCGGGAAAGCCGTACTCCCCGAACCCGCGGATCTGGTCGAAGACCCGCTCGGCGAACTCGCGGGCGATCCCCTTCGCCAGCATGCGGCTCACCAGCCTGTCGCGGTGCCGCTCGATGCGCCCGCTGCGGCGCCATGCCGCCATGTCGCGGCGCAACTGGTCCGCCTCGCCCGGCGTGTAGTCGGCCGCCACCATCGCCAGCTTCATCACCTGCTCCTGGAAGAGCGGCACGCCGAGCGTCTTCTTCAGCACCGGCTCGAGACACGGGTGCGGATAGACGATCTCTTCCTCGCCGTTGCGCCGCCGCAGGTAGGGATGGACCATGCCGCCGGTGATCGGACCGGGCCGCACGATGCTCACCTCGACGACCAGGTCGTAGTACTTCCGCGGCCGGAGCCGCGGCAGCATCGCCATCTGGGCGCGGCTCTCGATCTGGAAGACGCCGACCGTGTCGGCGCGGCAGATCAGGTCGTAGGTCCGCGGATCGTCGGGCGGGATCCGGTCGAGCGACAGCGCGCGGCCGTAGTGCCGGTCCAGCAGCCGGAAGCCCAGGTCGAGCTGGGTCAGCGCGCCGAGCCCCAGCAGATCGACCTTGAACAGGCCGAGATCCTCCAGGTCGTCCTTGTCCCACTGGATCACCGTCCGGTCGGGCATCGTGGCGTTCTCTATCGGCACCAAGTCGTGGACCGGCTCGTGGCCCAGCAGGAAGCCGCCCGGGTGGATCGACAGGTGGCGGGGACAGTCCTGGATCTGCTCGCACAACCTGAAGAGGTGCCCGTGGATCGGCGAGTCCGGATCGAGCCCGGCGTGCGTCAGCCCCGCCGCGTCGAGCGGGCCGTAGTGCGAGAGGAGCCGGGCGAGCCGGTCGATCGCCGTCTCGGACAGCCCGAGCGCCTTGCCCACCTCCCGCACCGCCGAGCGCCCGCGGTAGCGCACGACGTTGGCCACCATGGCGGCGCGGTCGCGGCCGTACTTGCGATAGACGTGCTGGATCACCTCCTCGCGGCGGGCGTGCATGATGTCGAGGTCGATGTCCGGCGGCTCGTGCCGCTCGCGCGACAGGAACCGCTCGAACAGCAGCTCGACCCGCGTCGGATCGACCGCCGTGATCCCCAGGCAGTAGCAGACCACCGAGTTGGCGGCCGAGCCGCGCCCCTGGCAGAGGATGCCCTCCTGCCGGCAGTAGCGGACGATCTCCCACATCGTCAGGAAGTAGCCGCCGTAGTCGAGCTCGTCGATCAGCGCCAGCTCCCGGTCGATCTGCTCGCGGATGGCCGGGGGCACGTCGCCGCCGAAGCGCTCGCGCGCGCCGCGGAGCGTGAGCTCGCGGAGCCACGCGGACGACGTCCTGCCGTCGGGCAACCGCTCGGCGGGATAGCGGTAGCGGATCTCGGACAGGTTGAAGGCGCAGCGCGACGCCACCTCGCGGGTCCGCTCGACGAGCACCGGCTCGTCGGCGAACAACTGCGCCATCCTCTGCGGCGACTTCAGATCGTGCTCGGCGTTGGGCCGGATCAGCCGGCCGGCCGCGGCGAGCGTGACACCGTGGCGGATGCAGGTCAGGACGTCCTGCAGGTCGCGGCGCGCCGGCGTGTGATACAGCACCTCGGCGGCGGCGACCAGAGGCAGGCCGATGCGTCCGGCATGCCGGCGCAGGCAGGCTTCCCGGCGCGCCTCCTCGGCGCGCCGGTGCCGGGCCGCCAGCGCGTACAGCCGGTCGCCGAACGCCTCGCGCAGCGGCCCGGCGACCGCGCGCGGCGCCGCGTCCCGGACCAGCAGGCTCCGCTCGCCGCCCCACAGCGCGATGAGCCCCTCGGCCCGTTCGCACACCTCCGGCCAGGTGACGCGCGACTCCCCCTTCGGCCGCCGCAGCCGGCCGGCGGTGATCAACCGGCAGAGATTGGCGTAGCCGGCCCGGTTCACGGCGAGCAGCACCAGAGTGGAAGGCTGCGCCGCACCATCGGCTGTCGGGGCGGCCGATGCATCTGCTGCATCATCGGGCGCCGAGGCAGCCATGGCGTCTGCCGCGTCATGACTCTCCGAAGCAGCCGGGACGTCCGCCGCATCGTCGACGGTCACCTCGGCGCCCACGATCAGGCGCACACCCAGCTCCTTCGCCTTCACGTGCGCCCGCACCATGCCGTGCACGCCATCGCGGTCGGTCAGGGCGAGCGCCTCGATCCCGAGCGCATGCGCCTGCTCGACCAGCTCGTCGGGGTGGCTCGCCCCGTCGAGAAACGAGAAGTTGCTCCGGCACCAGAGCGGAACGTACGACATTGCAACCCTGCCTCTGATTCCACCTGCGCCCGTCGCCGTGCCGGCCGCTCGACCGGGGCGCCTCTGTCGCTCCCCCTGCTCCGCAGCCTCAACCGCCGATACCGCCGCTGGCCGCCGCTCGATCCGGGTACGCCTCTGCGCTCCCTACTCCACCCGCCCCTGCCACCACCACCGCCGGCGCAGCCGGTCGTAGTAGATCCAGAGCAGGTCGCCGTCGCGCATCCGGGCGAAGTAGTACTCGCGGTGCACCGCCGACCGCCACCATCCGCCGGACACCAGGTACGGCCCGGCGAGATCCTCGACGTGCCCGGTCACGCCGCCGCGCAGCAGCCAACCGTCCGGCTCATGGCGCGGGCGCGGGGGAAGCGGGATCGGGCGCGCGTGGATCCGGCGCACCAGCGGCCGGCAGTCGACGTCGCCCGCCGCGGAACGCGGCGCTGCCACAGGACGCGGCGCCGACGCGGACCGTGATGCAAGGGCAAGCCGCGGCGTCGGCGCAGGACGCGGCGCCGATTCCAGCGGCTCCCAGGCGAACTGCGCTTCCGGCAGATGCGCCTCGGCGAGACGCGCCCGCACCACCACGCCGTCGCCGAACTCGGCGCGAACGCGCGCGAGTGCGCGGTTCGCCGCCGCCAGGTCGCGCGGCGGCCGCTCGACGAACAATCCCTGCTGCGCGGCGGCGGTCCGGACCGCGCGGGCGGTGACGCGCAGCTCGACGACCCCGGAGTCGAGAGCCAACGCCTCCAGCCGGAGCCGTGTCAGGCCCAGCAGTTGGGCAGCGTCCAGCGTCGGGGCGGCGGGACGGATCTGCTCGCTCCTCGTGCCGGCCCGGTCGAGCCGCAGGTGCAAAGTCAGCGCCCCCAGCATCTCGTGGCGCGCGGCGAGCAGGGCCAGCAGCCGGTTCAGCAACCGCTCGACCGCGAAGATCAGGCGCGAAACGTCGGTCTCCGGGTCGTCGAAGTCGTGGCGCGCGACGAGCGGGTCCCGGACCCGCAGCGGCTGCAGCGGCACCCACAGGTCGCCCGCGGCCAGCCGGTGCAGGCGTTCCGCACCCGGACCGAAACGCCGGCGGACCCCCGCGGGCGGCAGCCGCAGAAAGGCCCGCAACGTCTCGATGCCGAGCTTCTGCAGGCTGTCGCGCAGCGCCGGGTCGAGACCCAGCCCCTCCAGCGGCGCCTCCCCCGCCAGCACCCGCTCGGCGGCCGCATCCCGGAGCACCGTCACGGGTCGGCCGCTCGCGGCGGTCGCGGTCCTGGCGATGGCGTACGTGCCGAACCGGGTGAAGCCGACGGCGACCGATGCCCGAAACCCGCCCGCTTGAACAGCGTCGACGACCGCGTCCGCCCACCGGCGGGGCGACGCATACAGATGCGACAGCCCGGAGGCGTTCAGCCAGAAGATCCCCGGCTCGTCGCGGCTGGGCTCGATGTCGGGGCTGAAGCGCCGCAACCGGTCGGCGAGCGCCGCGACGCCCCGGTCGACCTCGGCGGGCGGCACCTCCCCGGCGTGCAGCGTGCGCGCCAACGACAGCCCCGCGCCGTAGCGCATACCGGTGCGGATGCGGCACGCGCGGGCGTGCTCGTTGACCCAGAGGATCACGCCCTGCGGCTTGTCGCGGTCAACCACCGCCACCGGCCGGCCGGCCCAGTCGGGGTGCCGCTGCAGCAGGAGCTGGAGCGGAAACGCCGGCAGCTCAACGCACGCCATCCGGTCCACGACACCACTCCTGGTCGGTCCAGCCCGGACCGCGGCGCTTGTCCTTGAGCGCGTGCACCCGGCAGGCGAAGCGATCGGGTCCGTCACGGATGCACCGCGCCTGGCCGCGGACCGCGACGAGCGATCCGAGCGACGGCTGGCGCTCGGTCTTCTCCGTCAGGCAGAGGACGAGCGTGCCGTGCGCGAGCGCCTGCTCGGCCAGGCGGGTCTGCACGGCGAGCGGCAGATCGAGGCGGTCGCCGAGGTCGACCACCAGCAGCCCGAACGCGCCGGAGCGAGCCAGCCGGTCGGCGGCCCGCAGGCGGTGGCGCACGTCGTCGAGCAGGATCACCGGCAGCGCCGCCAGGTCGACGCCCCCCGCGGCCGCATCCGGCGGGAAGAAGGTGCTCTCGGTCCGGCTGATCCAGGCGACCGGCTCGCCCCGCCGCTGCGCCTCGCGCACCAGGCCGAACGCCAGGGTGAGCGCCGGCGCGGGACCGGCGCCCGACAGCTCCGCCAGGCAGCCGCCGAGCGCGGCCAGGGTCCAGGCGGCCGACGGCGGCTGCGTCAGACTGCGCCGCACCCAGCTCCGGGACGCGGAGACGAGTGCGTTCATGTCCGGCGCCGCGTTCGCCATCGTCGCCGCCACTGTTCCCCTCCGTTCCTCTCGGCTCCCTCTCAGCCCGTGGCCGTCAGCCCGTGACGCCGCGGGCGTCCAGGATCCGCCGGACCTCGATCACCTTCCCGAGAATCACGACCGCCCCGGCGTCGAGCACGATCGGCTCGAACGCGGGATTCTCGGGACGCAGCTCCACCCGCCGCCCGCGCGGCCTGAAGGTCTTGACCGTGGCCTCGTCCCCGACCCGCGCCACGACGACGTCGCCGTTCGCGGCGGTCGGCTGCCGCCGCACGATCACCAGATCGCCCGGCAGAATGCCCGCCCCGGTCATGCTCTCGCCGCGCACCCGCAGCGCGAACAGGTCGCCGGCCGCCGCGCCCCGGCCATCGACCGGCAGGTAGCCGTCCGGGTCCTCTATGGCCTCGTCGAGCGCACCGGCCGGGACGCGGCCGAGCACCGGAGCGAGCACGGTGCGCGCCCCCGGGGTCGATCCGGTCAGCCGGTAGCCCCGCGCCCGGTGCCGGCCGGCGACCAGCCGGCCGTCCTCGACGAGCCGCTCCAGATGCTGCTGCGCCGTCCGCACCGCCCGGAAGCCGAAGGCATCCTGCACCTCGCGCACCGTCGGCGGTTGCCCCGCCAGCAGCCGATCCCGCACGAAGGCGAAGACCTTCTCGCGCGTCTCGCCCGCCGGTGTCCTTCCCATCGCGCCTCCTCGTCTCCCGACGCGCACGGGTCCGAGCCAGCCCTGCGCGGGGGTCAGACAATAACATACATTTGAATGCTATTCTAGGAGTACCCGGGAAGATCGCCGACTCGAACCGGGTCCGCATTACCATTTGCAGAGCCCCATGCCGCTGACACCCGGGACACGGATCGGCGCCTACGACGTCACCGGCCCGCTCGGGGCCGGCGGCATGGGCGAGGTGTACCGGGCCCGCGACACGCGGCTCGACCGCGACGTGGCGCTGAAGGTGCTGCCCGAGGCGTTCACCGCCGATCCGGACCGGCTGGCGCGCTTCGAGCGGGAGGCCCGCGTCCTCGCCTCGCTGAACCACCCGAACATCGCCCAGATCCACGGCTTCGAGGAGACCGGCGGCACGCGCGCGCTGGTCCTGGAGCTGGTCGAGGGCCCGACTCTGGCTGATCGCCTCGAGCAGGGACCGATCCCGCTGGACGAAGTGCTGTCCATCGCGCGGCAGATCGCCCTGGCGCTGCAGGCCGCGCACGAAGCGGGCGTGATCCACCGGGATCTGAAGCCGGCCAACGTCAAGGTGCGCGAGGACGGGACCGTCAAGGTCCTGGACTTCGGCCTCGCCAAGGCGTTGGACACGGCGCCGGCGCCGCCCCCCGACGCGGACCCGTTGCAGTCGCCGACCCTCACTGCCTCGGTGACCCGGATGGGCGGCGGCCTGATCCTGGGGACACCGGCCTACATGTCGCCCGAGCAGGCGGAAGGTCAACCGACCGACACGCGCGGCGACCTCTGGTCGTTGGGCGTCGTGCTCTACGAGATGCTCACCCGCGAGCGTCTCTTCTCCGGCGAGACGGTGGCGCAGGTGCTGGCCCGCGTGATCGACCGGGATCTCGACCTGTCGGTCGTGCCGCCATCGACGCCGCGACCCGTACGGCGGCTGCTCGGCCGCTGCCTCGAGCGCGACCCGCGGCGGCGGATGCGGGACGCGGGCGAAGCGATCAGCGACCTGGAAGCCGCGGCTTCCCCTTCCGCGGCGCTGCCGGAAACGGCGGACGGCGCTGCCGCATCGCCGTCCCCGCTACGCGGATGGCGAGCGCGGACCGCCTGGGCGATCGGCGGTCTGGTGCTCGGTTGCCTCGCGGCCGCAGCCACGTTCTGGACCCTCGCGCCCGCGCCCGAGCCGCCCGCGGTCCGGCGCCTCACCCTCAACCTGCCGTCTCCGATGGCGCGCGGCTCCGGGTTCACCCTCTCGCCCGACGGCTCGACGCTGGCCTACGTCGGTCGCACTGCCGGCGGCCGGACGCGACAGTTGATGGTCCGGCACCTGAACGAGGGCGATGCCTGGGAGCTGGACGGCACGGAAGGCGCGCTCGATCCGTTCTTCTCGCCGGACGGGACCTGGATTGGTTTCTTCGCCGGCTCCGGCCCACCTGGAGGGTCGGACCGGATCCAGTATCGCTGGACGCTCAAGAGAGTGCCGATTCGCGGCGGCGCGGCCGTGACGCTCGCCGACAACGTCCCCGCGCTGCGCGGAAGCTGGGGCGACGACGACCGCATCGTGCTCGGCGCGCTGGGCGGCCTGCTGCGCGTGCCTGCCGCCGGGGGGACGCCCGAGGCGGTGCTGCCGGACGGCGCGGTGCCTGAAGTGACTGTCTGCTCGGCGCCCCATGTGCTGCCCGGTTCGCGCGTGCTGCTGTACGCCGAGCTCTCGACCGACGGAGGCTCGCAACTGAAAGCCGTATCGCTGGCCGACGCGGAGTCGCGGATCGTGGCGTCCGACGTGGCGGGAGCGACCTACACGCCGACGGGCCACCTGCTGCTCCAGCGGTCGACCCGGCCGGTAGCCGGACGGCCCGGGTCCCGGACCACGACGCTGCTGGCGGCGCCGTTCGACGCCGAACGCCTGGAGCTGACCCGTGCGCCGGTACCCGTCGTTCCGGACGCCGGCTCGAGCGCCTGGTCGGCCGACGGCACGCTCCTCTACACGGCGGATACGGACGACGACGCCTCGGAAAGCCGCCGGAGGCTGGTGTGGATCGACCGGGACGGGCGCGAGGACCCGGTCCCGATCCCACCGCGCGGGTACAGCACCCCGCGCATCTCGCCCACCGGCGATCGCATCGCGCTGGACGTCATCGACGACGGCGGCAACGCCGACATCGTCGTCTACGATGTCGGCCGCGAGGTCTCGAACCGTCTGACCTTCGAGGGATGGAACATCAATCCGCTCTGGTCGCCGGACGGCCGCCGCGTCGTGTTCACCTCCGTGGAAGACAACGGCTTCGGGCTGTTCCGCAAGGCGGCGGACGGCACCGGACAGGCGGAACGACTGACCGGGAGCCAGCCCGTGGTGCGGATGGTCTCCGACTGGGCAGGCGGCCCGGATACGCTGGTCGTCACGCACGCCGCCGGCATGACGAACGCCGACATCCACCTGCTGCCGCTCGACGGCGGCCGCGCCTCGCAACCGCTGATTGCGACCCCGGTCGTGGAGACCTCGCCGGGAATCTCGCCGGACGGCCGCTGGATCGCCTACCAGTCCAACGAATCCGGCCGCTGGGCCATCTACGTGCGGCCGTTCCCGAATGTCGACGACGGCAAGTGGCAGGTGTCGCAGGGCACCGGCTTCTCGCCGGTCTGGTCGCCGGACGGCGGGGAGCTTTTCTACGTGGCGGCCGGCCCGAACGGGAGGGAGATGATGGCGGTCGGGTACGCCGGCGATCCGACCTTCACGCCGTCACGTCCGGAACGGCTGTTCGCGTTGCCGAGCGGCATCCGGATCGGTACCCCCTACCGGGAGTGGGACGTCGCGCCGGACGGCGAGCGCTTCGTCATGCTCCGGGAGACGGACGAGGACCCGACGGGGAGCGATCCGCGCCTGGGAGCCGCAGAGCTCGCCTACGTCGGCAACTGGTTCACGGAGCTCGCCGAGCTCGTCCCGATTCCCTGACGTTCCCGGACAGGAATCCGGCGCAGGCCCGAGCACGTGCGCGACGCCCCCGGCGGCCGGCGCGCCACCTGGAGCAGGTTTCCCTTGCGGCTCGCCGGGCGCTGTGGTACAAATCCTCTTTCACGCAATCTCTCTGTACGTGCACGCGTTGGTTTCGGTGCCAAGGAGATATCGATGAACTTGCAGCGCACGCTCGTCGCCCTGTTCGTGCTCGGCACGGTCGCAGCCGCCGCTCCCGGCTACGCGCAGCACGACGCCGAGGTGACCTATTACAAGGACGTCCTGCCGATCATGCAGGAGAACTGCCAGACCTGCCATCGGCCGTCCGGCTACAACATCAGCGGCCTGATCGCGCCGATGTCCTTCATGGACTACCGGGAGACCCGGCCCTGGGCGCGCTCCATCGCCCGCAAGGTCGAGTCGCGCGAGATGCCGCCGTGGTTCGCCTCCGCGCCGCAGGGCGTGTTCGAGAACGAGCGCGGCCTGACCGACGCCGAGATCGACACCATCCTGCAGTGGGTCGACGCCGGCGCTCCCGCGGGCGACAGGGCCGATGCGCCTCCCGCGGCGCAGTGGGCCGAGGACGCCAACGACGGCTGGTCGCTGGGCACCCCCGACTTCGTGGTGAAGATGCCGGAGCCGTACCTGGTCGAGGACGACATCTACGACCTGAACATCACCTTCTACACGAAGCTGACCGAGGACATCCTGCCGGAGGACACCTGGGTCAAGGGCTGGGAGTTCCGCGTCGGCGACAATGAGATCACGCACCACATGTGCTCCTCCGTCATCGAGCCGGGCGCCTTCATACCCGAGGGCCCCGCCGAGGAGGAAGGCGCCGACGTCGCCGACAGCCAGTTGCTGAGCTGCGTCGCCGAGGGCGGCGAGGCGGACATGCTGCCGGAGGGCTTCGGCGTCCTGTTGAAGACGGGGTCGAGCATCTCCTTCAACCTGCACTATCACAAGGAGCCGGCCGAGGGCTCGGCCGTGTGGAGCAATCCGCAGATCGCGTTCTTCGTCGCCGACGAGCCGGTCAAGTACAAGGTCATCAACGACTCGCTGTCCAACCGCGGGTTCGAGATTCCGCCGAACCACCCGAACTACCGGATCGGGTCGTCGCGCGTGCTCGACAAGGACACGCTGGTGCTGACCTACTGGCCGCACGCGCACCTGCGAGCGACCGCGTCGCGCTACACCGCGATCTATCCTGACGGCACCGAGGAGCTGCTGCTCGACGTACCGCACTACGACCAGGGCTGGCAGGTGACCTACAAGTACAAGGAGCCGAAGCTGCTGCCGAAGGGCACCCGCATCGACGTCGACTTCTGGTACGACAACTCGCCGGAGCGCGCTTCGCGGCAAGGCTTCAACCCGAACCGCTTCGTGGGCCACGGGCCGCGGACCGACGACGAGATGTCGCTCGGGTTCATCGGCTACGCCGAGATCGAAGAGACCGAGGCGATGCCGGCCACGACCAACAACAACTGACGAACCCGCCACGGCGGTTCGACATTCTCCAGAGGGCGGGGCTGCTTTGGCCCCGCCCTTGTTGTTTTCTCCATGGGATATCGCATGCTCGGAGCCAGTGACGGAGGCGGCGCCGCCCACCCGCGGGGCGGCATCGGAAGCGTTGGGCGCGTATTGATTGCCGCAGGTGCGGTCTGGTGCCTGACAGCTACGGTCGCCGGCGCGCAGACGCCGGAGCCCAGCAACGAGGCGGACGGCCTCGTGCACGCGTCGCTCACCCTGGAGACCCAGGGAATCGCCGTGGCGTTTCCACCCGAGCTGCGGGCGGAACACCATGCCTATCAGTGGCTACTCTCCGGAACGGTCGGCTCCCGGGTGAGAGTCGGCACGCTGGACGTGCATCGCGCCCTGCGTCTCGGTGCGCTGCAGCCGGACATCGAAGCGATCGAGGCGGAGATCGCGGCCATCGTCGCCGCGCGGCAGGCGGAGGCCGAGGCCGGCGAGGCAGCGGAATCAGACGAGGACGCCGAGGAAGCGGACGAGTCCGACGAGGAGATGGCGCCGGCCGACCCCGACCTCTGGCTCGTGCGCGACGCGTCGGGCTGGCAACTGGAGATCCATCCGACCGACGGTGGAGACGTCCGCAGCGTCCCGTTGAGCCATCGCGAAACCGCAACCGCGGCACCGACGTTCAGCGCGTCGCTTCACGCAACGGGAGCCGAGACGGGCCGGCTCGCGCTGCGCTGGGGGCGCCACGACTGGAGCGCCGACTTCCGGTTCGAGGAGCTCCCCGAGACGCCGCGCCAGGCGCGCGTGTCGGGCCGCGGCACCGCTCGTGAGGCGGTGGACTCGAACGAAGCGATCGCGCGCGGCAATCTGCTCTCCGAACGGAACGAGACCGCTCTCGTGTTGCCGAACGGTGCGGGCATCACCCTCGTGTACTGGAAGAGCATCGACGTCGAGGACGAGGACTACCCGAACGTGGCGGCGGCGCGGGACGGCGACATCATCGAGATGATTCGCGCGCCCGTGCTGCGCCTCAAGAGCGACGTCTCGCTACGTTTCGGCAAGACCGATATTCCGACCGGCAACCTCGCCCCCGGCTTCGCCGGCTTCTACGGCATCTGGCTGCGGAAGGCGGACGACGGGTGGCGGTTCGTGTTCAACCACGAGGCGGACTCCTGGGGCACCCAGTACGATTCGGCGTTCGATGTGGCCGAGATCGCGGTCGATTACACGCGCACGGCGGGCTCGTTCCGTCCGCTCGGGGCCACGCTGGTTCCGACCGGTCCCGACGGGGGGCGAGTGGTCGTGCACTGGGGCCCGCACGAGTGGTCGGCGGACTTCGTCGTCAGCGAATGAAGCGGACTCGGTCGGATAGTCGAGTGGTTCGTCGTTGGACCGAGGCCGGTGCGGCGGCGGACGTGGACCCCGGACAACCGCGGTCCTGAATCGGGAGTGGACATCATGATGCAGCGCAGAACCGTATTCCACCTCGTTCTGGCCGGACTGCTGCTGGCCCTGGCTACGACGATGCTGCAGGCCCAGCGTCCCGCCGTGTCCGGGCCGCGCGCCGGGCTGTCGACGGGACATCCGCTGACCTCGGCCGCCGCGTTCGAGATCCTGATCCAGGGCGGCAACGCGTTCGACGCGGGCGTGACGGCGATGCTCGTGGGCGGCGTCATCGAGCAGGACCTGTACGGGCTCGGCGGCGAGTCGCTGGTGCTGGTATACCCCGCCGCCGAGGGCAGGGTCACCTCCGTCGTCGCCCAGGGCTGGGCGCCCAAGGGAGCCAGCATCGAGTGGTACGAATCGCGGGAACGCGATCTCTTCGGCGAGGGCCTCGACCCGGCCGTCGTCCCCGGCGCGCTCCACGGCGTGCTCACGGTGCTCGAGCGCTGGGGCACGATGAGCTTCGAGCAGGTCTCGGCCCGCGCCATCGAGTACGCGGAGCACGGGTTCCCGCTGCGCCCGCTCACCGCCCGCGCCATCGAGGCGAACCTCGAGTTCATGGAGGCGTGGCCGGACAACCAGCGGTTCTGGCTGAAGCCCGACGGCTCGCTCTACGCGGCGGGCGAGACCATCAAGTTCCCCACCCTGGCCGCCACGCTGACGAAGATGGTGGAGGCGGAGCGGGCCAACGCGCATCTCGGCCGCGAGCAGGGCATCGCCGCGGCGCGTGATCGCTTCTACAAGGGCGACATCGCCGAGGAGATGGTCGCCTTCCTGCAGGAGCACGACGCGCCGTTCGAGCTGAGCGACTTCGCCGAGTTCTACTCCCGCGTGGAGGAACCGACCAGCACCGACTACCGCGGCTACACCATCTACAAGCACGGCTTCAACAGCCAGGGTCCGGTCCTGCTGCAGGCGCTGAACATCCTGGAGGAGTTCGACCTGCAGGCGATGGGCCACAACAGCCCCGACTACATCCACACCGTCGTAGAGGCGATGAAGCTGGCCTACGCGGACCGCGACACCTACTACGCGGACACGGATTTCGTCGACGTGCCGGCCGAGGGCCTGCTCTCCACTTCCTACGCACAGGAGCGCGCGGCTCAGATCGACCCGGCCGTGGCGTCGCGTGCGTTCCGGGCCGGCGACCCGCTGCCGCACGACCCGAACGTGAACGACTGGCCGTTCTGGGTCGCCGACATTCCGGACGGGGTGGCGGCCAGCGACGCCGACGGATCGTTCGTGCCGTCGGCGGGCGGCCTCAAGGACACCACGCACATCGCGGTCATCGACGAGGACGGCAACATCTTCGACGCCACGCCGAGCGGCGGCTGGACCGGCGGCGGGGTCATCCTCGGCGACACGGGCATCGGGCTCAGCACCCGCGGCGAGCAGTTCTGGCTCGATCCGGACCGCGCCAACCAGATCCGCCCGCGCGCCCGCCCGCGCTACACGCTGACCCCGAGCATCGTGTTCAAGGACGGCGAACCGCTGATGGCGATCGGCACGCCGGGCGGCGACAACCAGGATCAGACCATCCTGCAGGCGTTCCTGAACGTCGTCGAGTTCTGGGAAGACTGGTACCCCAACCTGCACGACGCGATCGCGTGGCCGCGGGTCCGGACGCAGCACCTGCACGGGTCGTTCTGGCCGCACGCGGCCGGCTTCAACCGGATGGACCTCGAAGGGGACATCTCGTCGGAGGTGGCGAACGAGCTGCGCCGCCGGGGACACCACGTCAACGAGGTCCGGCCCTTCGGGATGTCCGGCTGCGCCACCGCGGTGCTCATCGATCCCGCGACCGGCAACCGCCTGGCCGCCGGCGACCCGCGGCGCGACTGCTACGCGCTGGCGTACTGACACGGAGACCACCGCCGCATTCGGATGCTGGACACGACCATGGCGCGCCGGCCGTAACGCCGTCCACCCGATTCCGCGATGCTGGCCGAACTGCGGTCGACGCTACAGTCTCTGGCCGCCGGCGCCGTGGCGTTGCCGGAGTACTGGCGCAGTGGGGTCGTCTACAATCCGCTGTCCGCCAGGGCGATCCAGGATCCGTATCCCATCTACGCGCGGTTGCGTGCGCACTCCCCGGTGCACCGCAGCCGGCTGCTGGAAGCCTGGGTGTTCACCCGCTACGCCGACGTGGAGGCCATCCTTCGCGACTACAAGCGGTTCTCGAACATGCCCTCCAACCGCAGGGCGCCGCGGCGGCGACAGATGGCCGTGCCGCCGCGGGCGGACTGGACCATGCTGTTCTTCGACCCGCCCGAACATACCCGCCTGCGAGCGCTGGTCAACCAGGCGTTCACGCCGCGGGCTGTGGCTGCCCTGGAACCGCATATCCGGACGATCATGGGGGAGCTGCTCGACGACATGGAGGACCCCGCGAGATTCGACCTGATGACGGCGGTGGCCAACCCCCTGCCGGTGATCGTGATCGCCGAGATGCTGGGGGTGCCGCCCGAAGACCGAGCCCGCTTCAAGCACTGGTCGGATGCGCGCGCGCGACTGCTCGAACCGACGATCACCGCCCACGAGAGAGAGCGGGCCGCGGCCGCCGGCGAGTCGCTGGACGCCTACTTCATGCCCATCATCCAGGCCCGGCGCCGTGAGCCCAGAGACGACATCGTCAGCGCCCTCGCCCAGGCGGAGGAAGAGGGAGATTCCCTCACCGAGCGCGAGATGTTGCTGATGCTGCGCCTCCTGCTGATTGCCGGTAACGAGACCACCACGAACCTGATCGGCAACGGCGTGCTGGCGCTGCTGCGGCACCCGGAGCAACTCGCGCTTCTGCGGGAGGACCCGAGCCGGATACCGGCGGCAGTCGAAGAGTTGCTGCGTTTCGACACCCCGGTGCAGCTCGATATCCGGGCCGTGCTGGAAGACTGCGAGATGCACGGCGTTGCGCTGCGGCGCGGCGACGGCGCCATCCTCGCCATCGGCGCGGCCAACCGCGACCCGGAGGTGTTCGACGACCCGGAGCGGCTCGACGTCCTGCGTTCCCAGGGCAGCAACATCTCGTTCGGACGCGGCGTCCACCACTGCATCGGCGCGCCCCTGGCCCGCCTGGAGGGACGCATCGCCCTGGAGATGCTCCTGGAGCGCTATTCGTCGCTGCGGCTGCTCACGGACCGCCCCACATTCCGCCGAGGGGTCGTGCTGCGCGGGCTCGAGTCGCTGCCGGTCGCCGCCGTCCCGGCCTCGAGGACCTGTTGAGATCGCCACGGGCGGCCCTGGTGAGAACCATCCTCACGGCGGTCGCCCTCCACGGCGTGTTCACGGTCGGCCTCCCGGCGCTGATCCTCCAGCGTGCCCAGCGGATCCCTCAACTCGCGGCGGACGTCGGGCAACTTCGTTGGCTGGGAGCGGCGCTGGCGGTCTTCGGCATCTACCTCTACGTGTGGTCGGCCGCGTGCCTGAAGGAGGAACCGGACCTGCGGCGCGTCTTCGGAGCGCAATTCGATGCCTACTGCCGCAAGGTGCCCAGGTGGATTCCGCGGCTGCGCCGTTCCACCCGCCGAACGTGATCCCACCCACCCTCAATCGCGCCGCAGTCTGTTTACGAGGTCGCGAGGACGCACGACCGTAACGCCTCGCCACGAGGAGACAGCGAGAAAGTCGAGATCGCCGCTCACGACATACTTGGCCTTCCCCGCCACTGCACAGGCGAGAAACTTGTCGTCGTCCGCGTCCCGGCAGACTGCTTCCGGAAGAGGCGGCGCCACAACCAGCCTCGCCGCGGCGGCAACCAGCTCCAGTGCCGGCCCAAGCTCTACGTCCGGAAACTGCCGAGACAGCCGGTCACCGACCCGGACGTATTCCGCAACGATTTCTCGAGAGACAAGAACGTCGATCACGCCGTCGCGCCAAGCGGACAGGACGTTTCTTGGAGCACCGCCGAAGAACACCCCCGACACGAAGACGTTCGTGTCGACGACGACTCTCACGTCGAGCGCACGGCCTCGATTGCTGCCGCAACATCCGACCGACGCATGCCGGCGCGGCGTGCGGCCTCACGTGCGCGTGTGACGATCGCGTCGAAATCTCGCATGGCCGGCGCACGGACCCGTTGGAGCACAATCGTGTCGACATCGCCGAGGACGACGAACTCGGCGCCAGGATCGAGCCCCAACTGCCGCCGGATCGCCTCTGGAATGACGACCTGCCCCTTCGAGGACAGTCTCGTCGTGGTCACGTCCTTCATGCCCATGCCGGTATCTTACCAGTAAGAGAGTGCCTCATCCCCCGGCTTCCGGGCGGGGCACCATGGGGCGGGCGGCTGGCGCCGCGCGCCGGGTGCGCGGCCCGTTCATCACCGTCCCGATCACGGTGTAGCGCACGCCCACCTGGTAGACGACCAGCAGACCGGCGACGATCGTCGCGCTGATCAGCAGGAACTTCGCGTGGATGTTGATCGGCCAGGTCACGACCAGCATCTGCGCGGCGATCACGAGCGGCAGATGGGTCAGGTAGAGCCAGTAGGAGGCATCCGACAGATAGCGCACCCAGAATCGTTCCCGCGCGAAGATCCAGCGAAAAAGCCCCATCGATCCGAAGCACATCAGCCACGCGAAGGCGACCTGCACCACCGCGGCCACGGCCCAGACCCAAGGCGCGCCCGTGTACTCGAACCCCTCGTCGTAAAGGAGGGCCACGCCGGCGGGAAGCAGCAGCAACAGGGAGGGCACGATGGCGACGGCCCACCAGCGCCGCACCGCGATGTCCCGCTGGCGGAAGAACACGCCGAACGCGAAGAACGCGGCGTAGTATGCGAACACGCGGCCGGCGGGGAGCAGGCCGTCTTCCGTGTCGGGACCGAACGCCAGCTCGTGCATCACGTATTGCGGTACGACGGTCAGCGGCACCAGCAGCCACCACGCCGGATGGCGGAACGTCAGCCCCAGCCTGACGGCGACGGTGAACGTGGCCGCAAACAACAGCAGGTACCACAGGAACCAGAGATGGTGCAGCCCGCCCGCCCACGCCAGCAGCCAGTCGAGCGGCCCAAAGTCGGCGCCGGCTTCCAGCCAGACGATGGCCGGGACGACGGTGAACATGCCGGCCACCAGCGGGAGGCCGAGGCGATTCAGACGATGCCGCCACAGGCGCTGCAGCCCGCGCGACTGCCACAGCATCGCCGTGAAGAAGCCGCTGAGCAGGAAGAACAGCGGCATCCGGAAGCCGTGAATCAAGGACAGGATCCAGGCATAGACGTTGGCTTCCGGCGCGGTCTCCCAGGCCCACGCCTCGTGCACCGGCCAGTACTCGACCGGCACGAGAAAGACTCCCGCGTGCAGCAGGATCCCCAGCAGCATGGCGAAGCCCCGCAGCGCGTCGAGATCGTGAAACCGCGTCGTGTTGGTGCCGGCCTGTGTCGCCATAGCCCGAAAATCCTCGCCTGACGCTCCGCTTTGCGCCCAGCCAAGCCTGTCCAGAAGTCTACGCCGTTCGACGGCGCAGCCCGCCGGCTCGATTGTAGAAGATGGATCGACCGGCCGGCGGATTGTCTCTATAATGCCGACCCACGGCAAACCCGTCCGAGCGAGGTGCGATCATGACCACGCGATCCCTGCCGGCCCTGTTTCTCTCGGCGGCTTTACTGATCGGCCTCGCGGCGACGGGCGCCTGGACGCCGGCCCTCGCGCAGGACGACGTCCCCGCGCTGCTGCAGGACTACGTCCCGGTGACCGACGAGATGCTGCGCGATCCGCGTCCCGAGAACTGGCTCACCTTCCGCGGCGGCTACAGCCTCTGGGGTTACAGCCCGCTCGATCAGATCGACGCGGATACGGTCGGCGGCCTGCAACTGGCCTGGTCGCGCTCGATGACCGAGGGCTACCAGGAGGTGGAGCCGATCGTCTACGACGGCGTGATGTACTTCCCGCACGTCGAGGACCGCGTGGAGGCGGTCGACGCGACCACCGGCGACCTGCTCTGGGAGTACCGGCGCTTCACGCCCGACGAGCCGTGGAACACCACCGGTACGCGCGCGCGCTACCGCAACGTCTCGATCTACGACGACAAGATCTATGTCGCCACCAACGACGCGTTCCTCGTGGCGCTCGACGCACGGACCGGCGCGCTGGTCTGGGAATCGCAGCGCGCGAACTGGCGCGAGCAGGTGGCGCAGACCACCGGGCCGATCATCGTCGACGGCATGGTGGTGACCGGCTCGCGCTGCAACCCGTCGAGCCCGCGGCCGGGCGGCTGCTTCATCACTGGCCACGATCCGCAGACCGGCGAGGAGCGCTGGCGGGTGAACACCGCGGCGACGCCCGATCAGGCGGGCGGCGACACGTGGGGCGGCCTCGCGCGCTCGGCCCGCCGCCACACCTCCGCGTGGATGCAGGGGAGCTACGACCCCGACCTCGGCCTCGTCTTCTGGGGCACCGGACCGCCGTCGCCGCTGCCGGAGCCGCTGCGCGGATCGGGCAAGGCCGACCTGCTCTACACCAACTCGACGCTCGCCCTCGATCCGCAGACCGGCGAGCTGGTCTGGTACTTCCAGCACCTGCCGCGCGACAACTGGGACCTCGACCATGTCTTCGAGCGGTTCATCGTCGAGACCGAGGTGTCGCCCGACCCGTCCGAGGTGCCCTGGATCCATCCGGACCTGGTGCCCGGCGAGACCCGCAAGGTGATCACCGGCATTCCGGGAAAGACCGGCCTGGTCTGGACGCTCGACGCGGCGACCGGGGAGTTCCTCTGGGCGCGGCCGACCGTCTACCAGAACATCATGACCGGCCTCGACGTGCGGACCGGCCGGCCGATCATCGACGAGAGCACCACCCCCTGGTCGGTCACCGACCCGGTGCTCGCCTGCCCGCACCTGCTCGGCGGCAAGAACCAGCCGTCGGGGGCCTACAGCCCCGACACCGGCGCGATGTACATGCCGATGAACAACTCGTGCATGGATCTGTCGATGTCGGTAGAGGTGGCGGGCCCGAGCGACGGCTACGACGTCCGCGCCGTCGTGCGCCACCACCCGGAGCTGGACGCCGACACGACGCCGGTCGGCCGGCTGCAGGCCATTTCGGCCTCGACCGGCCGCACGCTCTGGCAGTACGAGCAGCGCGCGCCGATCTACGGTTCGGTCCTCGCCACCGGCGGTAACCTGGTCTTCTCCGGCGACACCATCCGCCGGTTCCGCGCCTTCCACGCCGAAACGGGCGACATCCTCTGGCAGACCATCCTGAACGGCCCGGTGAGCGGCCGCCCGATGAGCTACAGCGTGAACGGCCGCCAGTACGTCGCCATCCCGGCCGGGGGGATCACGCAGGGAGCCAGCTTCCTGCGGATCACGCCGGAGTTGACGACGTCGACCGGGAGCAACACGCTGTTCGTGTTCGCCCTGCCTTGAGACCCATCACTCCGAACGGGGCGCAACCGGCGGTGGTTTCCTGATGAAGCCCAGGTAGACGTAGGACGCGACCAGAACGGCGACCACGACGAGTCCGACATTGCCGAGGGTAGGATTCACTTGCAGTCCCAGGAACAAGGCGAACGAGAACGCGAGGTAGAGACCGACGATGGCGGCGAAGTGAGCGAGGATCTTCTGCATGATCAGTCTCTCCTCACCTTCCATGCGATAGCCGGGGGTGCCGACCCGGAAACGGGGACACTGCAATTGCCGGACGTTCCTGAGAGTTGCGAGCAAGCACAGAACCGCACCCGTCGATGACCGACTAGAACACGATGCGCAGCCCGAGCTGGGCCTGCCGCGAAGCCCCCACGAGCGCGCTGGCGAGGCCGAACTCCGGGTTCGGTGTCATGCCGTCGTGCTCGAAGACCTCCTGCTGGTCGGCATGCTCGACCCGGAACGCGCCCGTGTTCAGGAGGTTGAAGACCTCGAAGAGCCCCTCGACGCGCGCCCCGCCGATCTGGAAGCGTCGGGTCACCCGCAGATCGAGGTTGGTCCAGGGGGCATTCCGCTCGCCGTTCACCGGCGCGAGCGCGCCGTCCACCACGGCCCGGGTCTGGGCGCCGTGCGGACCGACGGCGAAGCCGGGGTGGTTGTGGAATCCCACCGCCGGATCGAGCGCGGTGAAGGGCGAGCCCGACTGCGCCGTGAAGATGCCGCTCGCGGTGATGTCGAAGGGCAGGGAGAAGACGCCGCTCGCCACGAAACGGTGGGGGACGTCGCGGATCGAGAGTCCCCAGTCGTAGTCCGGGTCCGTGGGGTCGGTCAGGGTCAGGCTGCCCGAGCGCTCGTTGTCGTCGTTCGAGCGGTCGCGCGACCAGGTGTAGTGCGCCTGGAACTGCACGCCGTCGCGGAAGCGCCGGCGCAGCGCGGCGGTGAGCGCCAGGTAGTCGGACCGGGCCGGCGACGCGCGCACCAGGATGGGCCCGTAGGCCGGGTTGATCCGCTGGCCGGAATACACCGGGCGTCCGAAAGCGTCGCGCGTCGGTGCCGGGACGTTGGCGTCGAAGTTCGAGGCGAGCGCGTCGCTCCGGGCATGCAGCAGATCGAGCGAGGCGGCGAGGTCGCCGCGGATCTCCCGCTCGTACCCCAGGTTGACGCGGATGGTCCGGGGATCCTCGAAGCCAGGATCGAAGTGGCTGAGCGCGGGGATCAGGCCGCGCGGCGGGCTGTCGTTGTCGATGGGAGCGCCCAGCGGCACGAAGCCCGTCTCTCCCGGCGACACGATGGCGTTCCCGTAGCGCGGATAGATGCCGGTGTCGCTGTGGGCGGTTGAGAACAGCAGTGTCGGCGTGCGGGCGTAGAAGACCCCG
This sequence comes from Acidobacteriota bacterium, assembly GCA_009861545.1. NCBI lineage: Bacteria > Pseudomonadati > Acidobacteriota > Acidobacteriota bacterium. The sequence goes on from VXME01000067.1 coordinate 42,300, forward strand.
CCCGCGGCCCGGACGACGCTCCCCGGGTCGGGCGACCAGACCAGCCCGGCGCGGGGCGAGAAGTTGTCGAGGTCGTTGGGGATGCGCCGCCCCTGCGGGAGCACGTGCTCGATCACGCCGGGGTTTACCGTGCCGTCCCAGCGTGCGCCGACCTGCAGGGTGAGACGCCGGTTCGGGCTCCACGAGTCCTGGACGTAGGCGCCGAGAATCTGCTGGGAGACCACGAAGTTGGGGTTCTCCATGCTCCCGAAGAAGATGACGGCGCGGGCGGGGTTGCCGGCGGCGAAGTCCTGCAGCGTATCGAAGTCGTAGGCCCCGTCGGCATTGCCCACGAAGAACTCGCTCAGGGCGTCGTGGCTCAGCGAGAAGCCGGTGCGAAGCTCGTGGTTCCCCGAGACGAACGAGAACCGCTCCTGGATCTCGACCTTCCGCTCGTCGTTGGTGACCGGCAGCCACCAGGGCTTGCCGAAGGAGCCGAACGACGGGTTGTAGATCGCGAAATGGGCCTGCAGCGCGCTGCCGGGCAGGTGCGAACGCCGGTCGAAGTCGTCGTAGGCATACTGGATGCGGAGCTCGTTGACCCCGTTCTCGCCGACGACCGAGACGACCGAGCCTACCGTGGAGTGGCTCTTCACGAACCGCCGCGATTCTTCCCCGACGAAATCCGACACCCGCGCGTAGTCCGTGTAGTTGTAGCGCAGCGCGAGCGCGTGCCGCTCGGTCGCGCGGTGGTTCAGCTTGCCGAACAGGATGAGGTTGTCGGTTTCCCGGAGGAAACGCCCGCTCGCGGTGCGGCCGCGTGCGGGGTCGGCGGCGGGGATCCCGTCGGCGTTGGGCAGGTAGCCGGCCACCAGCTCGGGAAAGGCGGCTAGAACCGCGTCGTACTGCCCGCGCCCGCGGATGTCCCGAAGGAAGGGCTGGTTCTGGGCGGTCTGGTCGTAGGACAAGAAGAAGTGGGTTCGGTCGCGCCGGATCGGACCGCCGAGGGACGCGCCCCAGTTGTAGCGGCGGAACTCGTCCACCTCGTAGCGGGAGTCGTCCGCGGGCACGCCGCGCGCGGCGTCGAGCGGCGACCGCGGCAACCGGGCCGCCAACTGATCGTCGCGCAGGAAGAGGACGCCGGAGCCGGACAGCTCGTTGGTGCCGCTCTTGGTGATCACGTTCATGGCGCCCCCGCCCGAGCGGCCGGCCTCGGCGGAGTAGCCGCTGGTAACCACCTGGAACTCCTGCACGGATTCCTGCGCCACCAGGGCGCCCCCGCCCTCCCGCGCCAGTCCGCCCCGCCCGAAGCCGAAGAAGGCGCTCTTCGCGTCCGCACCGTCGATGGTGAGTCCCGAGTTCACGGCGCGCTGTCCGCTCAGCGAGATCCTTCCCCTGGCGTCCACCTGAACGGTAGGTTTCAGGAGGGCGAACCGCACGAAGTCGCGGCCCGAGATCGGCAGGTTGGCGATCTCGCCCTCGGTCACGTAGCCGGCGACCCCGGTCCGGCCCACCTCCAGCAGCGGCGCCTGCCCGGTAACCACCACGGTCTCTTCGACCGCGGCCAGGCCGAGCTGCAGGTCCACGTCGAGGCTCTGCCCGACGAGCAGGCGGACGCCCTCGCGCCGGATGGTGCGGAAACCGGCCAGCGACGCCACGAGGTCGTACTCCCCGCTGGGAACCGCGCGGAGGGCGAAGAAGCCCCCCTGGCTCGTGACCGCCGTGCGGCGCTGGCCGCGCTCGAGGTCCACGAGCTCGATGGTCACTCCCGGCAGGCTCGCGCCCGTGCCGTCGCTCACGAAGCCCTGCACCGACGCGAGCGACTGCCCGGCGGTCGTCGCGGGGGCGGCAAGCGCGAGGGCGAGCACCGCGGCGGCGAGCGCCCGTACCCGCCGTCGACTGTCGAGTGGAGGATGCAGAATCACTGTTCGTGTTGTCCCGTATATACGGGACAATGCTACTCCACACGTCCTTGCGGGGCGGGCAGGCCCGGGCTTCCCGGTCCGCCTGGGCCTACGACGCGCCGGACCCGATCTCCACGTGGACGCTGTAGTGGGTGAAGCTCTGCCCCCGAGCGTCCAGCTCGACCGGTCTCGTCTCTCCCGGCGCCATATCCGCTCGGGGCGTGGGACCGAGTTCGACACCGTTCGACAAATGGACTTCGACACGAACCTGTGCGACTGTCGCAGTCGTCGTGTTCTCGACCGTGCCGGTGAACATCTGCTGCGTGCTGTTGTAGCCGATGACCAACCTGACCCCGGCGCGAACCTCCGTGGCCGTCTCCGATGTCGCATACTGCGTACCGGATTCGCCCGACTCGCCCCCTTGCCCTTCGGGTCCATGCACTTCGCTTGGCTCCGTTGGCCCGCCGTTGCAGTTGATGGAGGCAAGGGCGGCGACGATGACGACCACTCCCAGCAGCTTCATCTCGGTTCTCCGCGATCCTCCGGGCACGGCGGGTGCCGGGAGTGGTGGAACGATTCGGCGCGCATTCGACGGCGTGTCCATGCGAAGTGTCCTTTCTGCGCGTGTTGCCTCGGGACTCGGGCTGCACGCACCACCTCACCTGGAAGCAAGAGTCACGCCAGACGCTCACAGCCGGGAAACAACGGGGTTCCCCGCGGCCCCCGCGCGACTTGCTGCGCCGGGGACGTACGAACCGTCCACTGGGGAGGTCACTCCAGCAACGCGGCCGGTGGTCCTCCCGGAGCAGCGGGGCCGCCCTATCCGGGTGCGATCCCCTTGAGGGCGAGTTCGACGTTCTCCTGCGCTTCGCGCACGACGTCGGAGTATGCCTCCTTGTCCAGGTAAACCTGGAGCACCTCGAGGCGGACCCTGGTCTTGATCAGGTAGCTCTCGGCGAGCGACGTGTTCGTCATGACGCGAACAGGTCGAAGACGTCGCCGGGCTTGTAGTCGGGCTTCAGATCCCAGTACCAGGCGTTGCCCACCCAGATGCGTCTGGAGCCCAGCTCCCGCATAGCGGACGGGGAGACGGTCGAGCGCGCAGTCGAGACAGCCGGTCGGATCGAACAGGATGCGGGCGTCCTCGGTCATGTCGAGCAGCAGCATCGAGCCGCGCTCGAGTTCCGAGGGGGTCATCAGGACGGGCGACAGCTCGGGGAGCAGACCGGCGGCCGCGGCGGCGGCGAGGCGGTCGGCCAGGACCTCTTCGACGGCGCGGAAATCGCGTACTCGGAGAGCGTGCCGATCCGCCAGGCCTTTCGCAACGACGAGCAGATCGACGTCCGAGTCCGGCCGCGGCATGCCTCGGCCGACCGATCCGTATACCGCGACGGAAACCAGACTACCCCCGTAGTGGCCCCTGCAGGCCACCAGCAGATCGACAAGCAACCGGTCGTACGCCGCGTGCATGCCCGATTATAGGGGGCGCGGCCGCGTCGCCCTATCGGTCTGCGCGCCGAGGGCCATGTGGCGACCGACCGCCGGCCCGCCGTCGAAGGACGGTGGCCTAATCGAAGCGGAGCGCACGCATCGGATCGACGCGGGCCGCCCGCCGCGCCGGGAGCCAGCAGGCGACCAGCGCCACGGCAACGAGCACCAGCGGTGCCCCGAGGAACGTCGGCAGGTCGCTAGCGGTGACGCCGTACAGCAGGCGCTCCAGGACGCGACTCGACGCGGCGGCGGCAAACATCCCGAGCACGCCGCCGGCCACGACGAGGGCCGCGCCCTGCCGGACCACCAGTCCGAGGATGTCGCCGCGGCGAGCCCCCAGCGCCATGCGGATTCCGATCTCGCCCCGGCGTTGCGCCACCGTGTAGCTGAGCAGGCCATAGATGCCGAATGCGACGAGGAGCAGGGCGAGTCCGGCGAACGACCCGACGAACACCGCTTGGAAGCGCGGTTGCGCGACAGCGGTCGACAGCCGTGCCTCCATCGTCGTCACCGGGCCGAGCGTCACTTGCGGGTTCGTTACCGTTGCGGCTTCGCGGAGAAACGGAATCACTGCCAATGAATCGCCGGTCGTCCGGATAGTGGCAAACACCCGTGAGCTGAAGCCGAAGAACCTCTGGCCACCGACCTGAGCCAGCGGGAAGAACGCTTCGGCCCGAGGTTCCGCCGCGAGCTCGAGCCCCCCGTACACGATGTCCTCCACGATGCCGATTACCTCCCAGGGCTCGTCGCGATCCGCGATCGACACGCGCTGACCAACTGCCGGCTCGCCACCGAAGAGCTCGCGGGCCAGCGTCTCGTTGGCCACCAGAACGCGGGGGCTCCCCGGTCCATCCAGACGGGTGAAGGTGCGACCGGCGCGGAGGCGGAATCCCATCGCCTCGAAGTAGCCGGGACTTGCGACCTGAAGCTCCGTTCGCACCATCTCGTTCGAATCGCTCAGCATGGGAGTACCGGCCGGGCGGAGCGGCCCGACGCTTGGCCGGTTCCTCTCGAAGGGCAGGCTCCACGACAACCCGAACGCCTCGACATCCGGGAGGGGCTCCAGACGCGTGGTCATCTCGTCGAGAAGCCGTACCTGGAATCCGTGATGCGATGCCCGTAGTTCCGAGAACGCTTCCGGCGTGGTGGAAGGCCGGCTCGGCATCGGGTTGCGGACGTCCGTGCTGACCACGTTGGCCGGGTCGTAGCCGCGGTCGAACGTGACGAGCTGCACGAAGCTGCGTAGCAGCAGCCCCGCGCCGATCAGCAGCACGAGCGTGAGCGCCACCTGCGCGGTGGCCAGCCCCGCCCGCGCCCGGTTCGACCGCAGCAAGCTGAAGCCGCCCGCCGACTGCGCGCCTCCCTCGTTCAACGCGGGCACCAGACGGACTCGCGACCATTGGAACACCGGCGCCGCACCGAACAGCAGCCCGACGACGACCGACAGGCCCGCGGTGAACCAGAGCACCACCGTGTCGATTTCCACTTCGTCGAGCCGGGCGACTTCGACCGGAACAATCGCAGGGGCCGCGCGCAGGACGATGGCCGCCGCAGCCAGGCCGAGCACGCCCCCGCTCAGGCTCAGCGCCATGCTCTCGGTCAGGAGCTGCCGCGCCAGCCGACCCCTGCCGGCGCCGAGCGCCGCACAGACGGCCAGCGTCCGCCAACGGGTCACCCCGCGCGCGAGAAGCAGCCCCGCGACATTGATGCAGGCGATCAACAAGACCAGCGCCGTCGCCGCAGCCAGCGCCAGCAGCGCGGGCCGATACTCGCCGACCATCTCCTCCAGCAACGGAACCACGCGGACGTCGATCTCGGGAGTCTCTCCCGCCGGCTGGTTCCGTCTCACCCGTGCGATAAGGTCGTCGCTGCTCCGCTGCAGGATGGTGCGAGCCTCCGTGGCGGCCTGCGCCGGCGACACGCCGGGACGGAGCCTCCCGAGTGCGTTGAACGACGCCAGGAGGACCAGCCGCTGCTCCGCCGGACCTTCCATGCTCGGCGGCGTGAATGGCGGGATGACGTAGGGCGTCCAGAACTCGCTGTCCGGATTCGGGAACCGGATGCCCTCGGCGAGCACGCCGACGACGGCGTGCGGGTCGCCGTCGAGGTCGATCAGGGTCCCGACGATGTCCGGATCCGACGCGAAGTGCCTCGCCCAGGCGCCGTGGCTGAGCAAGACGACGCCGTCCGCCCCGACGCGCGCCTCCTCCTCCGTGAAGAGCCGTCCGAGGTGCGGCGCCGCTCTCAGCAGCGGGAACAGCGAAGGCGAGACCCGGGCGCCGGACAGCGTGGCGCCGTCCAGGCTCGCCAACTCCGCGGAGCGTTCCTGGTAGGCGGCGAGTTGCTCGAACGACTCGGCGCTCTCCTCGAGCAGGGGCATCGAGCGGTTCGACAGCCGCATGTCGGACACGCCCCTCAGCCCGGACGACTCGCCGATGCGCACGATTGCGCCGGCGTCCGGGTACGGCAGCGGGCGTATCAGCATGCCATAGACGATGCCGAACATCGCCGTGTTGGCGCCGATCCCCAGCGCCAGCACGAGCACCACCGCGGCCGTGAAGCCAGGACTACGCGCCAGTCCTCGGACGGCGTGGCGCGCATCCCGCCCCAGTTCGTCGAGCCAGCGCCAGCTCCAGACGTCGCGGGTCCGTTCGCGGATCAAAGTCGCGTTGCCCAGCCGGCGACGCGCGGCTCGCGAGGCGTCGCTCCCGGAGAGGCCGGCGTCGCGCTGTCGTTCCCCTTCCAGCTCCAGGTGCAACCGCAATTCCTCCTGCAGGTCCGCCTCGGCCTGGCGGCGGCCGAGGTACGGCACCAGCCGGTAGAGCCACACCGGCCACTTCACCGCAACACCCCGCTCACTCCTCGACCTCCGCGGGGCGCATGACACGTCCGACCGCCTCGACCATCCGCTCCCACCTGGTCGCTTCCTGCACGAGTTGCCGGCGACCCCGTTCGGTGAGGGCGTAGAACTTCGCCCGCCGGTTGTTCGTGGAGACGCCCCACGTTCCGGTTATCCAGCCTCGCTTGAGCAACCGATGCAGCGCCGGATAGAGCGACCCGTGGTCCACCTGCAACACATCGTCGGACGCCCGCTCGATGGTGACCGCGATCTGGTGTCCGTGCGCCGGACCCGGCCGGAGCGTCTGCAGGATCAGCATGTCCAGCGTGCCTTGCAGCAGTCCGAGCTGGTCGTCGTCGAGGGGTGGTGGTGCCACGGCGCTCTCCACAGGTAGATGATCTACTAGAGTAGCAGCGACAGGTAGAATGTCAAGGGGACAGCGCACACCACCTCGATTGCGAAACCGGACCGTCTGCAGGCGGAGAGTGCTACGCTGTTCGTGCGGCCGCGACCGGCCTCCGCGGCGCGCAGCACGATCCGCGGAGAACGCGCAACCGCCGATCGCCGTCCGAGCAGGGAGTCCACGATGCTTCGAATCCGAGCGCGCGACCACGGAAAGACATCCCGCACGGTGCGTCTGGCCTGTCTCGCCGGCGCCGCCGGCCTCCTGGCCGCCGTAGCTGCCGGGCCGACCCTGTCCGCCGAGGATTGGCCCCAGTGGCGCGGCGCCGAGCGGCTCGGCATCTGGACCGAGACCGGCATCCTGCGCGAGTTTCCCGACGAGGGCCTCACCGTGAAGTGGCGGGCGCCGGTCAACGGCGGCTACGCCGGTCCGGCGGTGGCCGACGGCCGGGTGTTCGTCCTCGACTACGTGGAGACCGAGCCGCGCACGATGGACGGTACCGAGCGCATCCTGGCCCTCGACGAAGAGACGGGCGAGGTGCTCTGGACACACGAGTGGACCACCACCTATCGGATGCTGATGTTCACCTACGCGACCGGCCCGCGCGCCACGCCTACCGTCGACGGCGACCGGGTCTACGTGACCGGCGCGACGGGACGCATCCTCTGCCTCGACGCCGCCACCGGCGCGGTGATCTGGGAGAAGGACACGGTCGCCGAGTACGACACGAGCATCCCCATCTGGGGGACGTCGAGCGCGCCGCTGATCGACGGCGACCGCGCCATCTTCCTGGTCGGCGGCGAGCCGGACGCGCTGGTCATGGCCTTCGACAAGCACACCGGCGAAGAGGTCTGGCGCGCGCTGGAGACCCGCACCGAGATGGGCTACAACCAGCCGCGGATCATCGAGGCGGGGGGCGCCCGGCAGTTGATCGTCTGGCACCCGCGCGGGCTTTCGTCGCTCGATCCCGAGACGGGCGAGGTCTACTGGGAGGAACCGTTCGAGGGCCGCGCCAACATGACGGTGGCCGACGCGGTCCGCAGCGGCTCGTACCTGTTCGTGTCCGGCTTCTACACCGGCTCGATGATGATGCGGCTCGATCTCGACCGGCCGGCGGCGACGGCGCTCTGGAAGGACGGCACGAACCGCGTGCTCGAGAACGGCATCGAGGTCGCCGAGGAGACCGGGCTGCACTCGGTCATGACCACGCCGCTGGTGGTCGGCGACTACATCTACGGCATCGGCAGCCACGGGCAGGTGCGCGGCCTGCGGGCCGACACCGGCGAGCGGATCTGGGAAGCCGGGGGGTTGACGAACCGGAACCGCTGGGGTTCGGCCTACTTCGTGCAGCACGAGGACCGCTACTTCGTCTACAACGAGAACGGCGAGCTCATCATCGTCCGGTTCAACCCGGAGGGCTACGTCGAGCTCGACCGCACCCACCTGCTGAACCCGACGTCGCGCTCGGGCTACGGCGGGTCGCGGGCCGGCACCCGATCGCGGTACCGGCACGGCCAGAGCGACAGGCTCGTGGTCTGGGCGCACCCGGCGTTCGCCAACCGCCACGTCGTGCTGCGCAACGACGAGGAGGTCGTCCGGGTCTCGCTCGACGAAGCCGACTACCGATGAGACCTGGACGGCTGCTCGTCGTCAGCGCCGTTGCGGTCGTTCTGTGGGCGGCACCGGCGCGCGCCGGTCAACTGCCGCCGGGCCTGCTCGACCGCGCCGAGCAGGGCGACGCGGTGGCGCAGAACGAGCTCGGCAGCCGCTACTATGCCGGGCGCGGCGTGGAGCGGGACGATACAGAGGCCGCACGCTGGATCCGGCTCGCCGCGGCACAAGGCTACGCGCCCGCGCAGTACAACCTGGGGCTGCTCCACTTCCGGAACCGCGGCGTCGCCGGCAACGACGCGGAGGCAGCGCGGTGGTACCGGGCCGCGGCCGAGCAGGGCTATGCGCCGGCCCAGGCGGGCCTGGGCTATCTCCACATCTACGGCGCCGGCGTCGAGGAAGACCAGGTGCTGGCCTACATGTGGATCGAGCTGGCCTGGCGGGGCGCCGACAACGACTTCACGAAGCGGCTCTACGCCGGGCAGCGCGAAGAGCTGGCCGCGCAGATGACCGGCGACGACGTGATCGAGAGCCGCCGGCTTGCCGACGCGTGGCGACCGGCCCCGAGCCGCTGACCGGCTGGAGCGGTTGCAGCCCGTGTCACGCACGTGGACAAGCCCGCGCGGCGCGCGGGACCCGCGGCCGACCCGGCGCATGCGTCGGCCGCAACCCACTATGATGCGCACGTGACCAGCCACCGCAATCTGGCTCCATGACGTCACGCCAGGAGGTAGACATGAAGATCCGCCACGCACGCGTCCTGTTCTCGCTGCTGCTCGTCCTCGGCTTCGCGACGTTGGCCCTCGCGCAGACCGAGACCATCGATCCGACCCGCTTCGAAGAGGCCATCCAGGCCTTCGAGGCGGAGGACCGCGCCATGATGCCGCCCGCGGGCGCCATCGTCGTCACGGGCAGCTCGAGCATCCGGCGCTGGCATCCCACCCTGAAGCAGGACCTGGCGCCGCTCACGGTCATCCCGCGCGGTTTCGGCGGCAGCACGATGCAGGACGTGGAGCACTTCCTCGACCGCATCGTCCTCCCCTATGAGCCGCGCGCCGTCGTGATCTACGAGGGCGACAACGACACCGGCCGGTTCCGCGTCCCGCCCGCGGAGATCGCGGGCCGTCTCGAGGCCATCGTCGGGCGAATCCACGCCGCGCTCCCCTCGACGCGGGTCTACGTGATGTCCGTCAAGCCGAGCCTGGCGCGCGTGGCGGTGTGGGACAAGGCCCAGGAAACGAACGCCCTCTACCGGCGTCTGGCCGCCGACAACGACCTGGTGTCCTACATCGACGTCGCCACGCCGTTTCTCCGCGCGGACGGCAAGGTGATGGACGACATCTTCATCGCGGACGGCCTGCACCTGAACGAGAAGGGCACGCGGATCTGGGCGTCGGCCATCAAGGCGGCGCTGATGGCCGGCGAGGCGCGGCACGAGACGACCGACCAGTAGTCCGTGCGGCGTACGAACGGACGTGAGGCCGTCGGGCTTGACAGCGCCGGCCCGGTTGGCTTCTAATGCATTTGTAGATTGACGACAGGAGATGCCGTGCGATCGAAGACCGACCTGTTGCAAGGCACGCTCGACCTGCTCATCCTGAAGACGCTGGCCCTGCGTCCGCTTCACGGGTGGGGCATCGCCCAACGGCTCCAGCAGATCTCGGACGAGGTGCTGCAGGTCAACCAGGGCTCCCTCTATCCGGCGCTGCACCGGCTGGAGCAGCAGGGCCTGCTCGCCGCCACGTGGGGCAGCTCGGACAACAACCGGCAGGCGAAGTTCTACGAGCTGACCCGCGCCGGGCGCCGCCAGCTCGACGCCGAGACCGCGCACTGGACACGCATGTCGACGGCCATCGCGCGCGTGCTGGCGGAAACGTAGCGGGCCGAATGCACGCGGGAAACGTCTAACGAGGGTAGCGGGAGGCGAACTTTCGACGCCGAGATCCGTCTCTCTGGTTGTCACTGGCAGGAAACATGGACATCGCCCGACCCGACCTGGCACGCAAGAAGAAGCTCCGGCAGTCGCTGTATGCCGTGGTCTCGGTGATCGTGGTCGTACTGATCACGGTGGGCGTCTCGCGCCTCGAGCCCGCGGCGCCGCGCGTCGACCGCGACACCATCTACCTCGACACCGTGCAGCGCGGGCCGATGGTCCGGCAGGTGCGCGGCACCGGCACGCTGGTCCCGGAGCAGATCCGCTGGATCCCGGCGACCACCGACGGCACGGTCGAGCGGATCGTGATCCGACCCGGCGCCCTCGTGAGCCCCGACACCGTCATCGTCGAGCTGAGCAATCCGGAGGTGGAGCAGACCGCGCTCGAAGCCCGGCTCAACCTCGACGCGGCCGAGGCGCGCTACAGCAACCGGCAGGTCGAGGTGGAGCGCGACATCCTGAACCAGCAGTCGGCGCTCGCCACCGTGGAGGCGCAGCTCAAGACGGCGCGGCTGCAGGCGGACGCCGACGAGCAGCTCTTCGCGCAGGGCCTGGTCTCGTCGTTGGAGCTCCAGAAGTCGCAGGCGGCCGTGCAGGAGTACGACACCCGGTTCCGCATCGAGCAGGAACGGCTGCAGATGGCCACCGACACCGTGGAGGCGCAGCTCGCGGTCGAGCAGGCCGAGGTGGACCGGCTGCGGACGCTGCACGAGCTGCGGGAGCAGCAGGTGGCCGACCTGCACGTGCGGGCCGGGATGCCCGGCGTCCTGCAACAGGTGCCGCTCGACGAGGGGCAACGCGTCACGACGGGCACCAACCTGGCGCGGGTCGGCGACCCGACCGTGCTGAAGGCCGAGCTGCGCATCGCCGAGACGCAGGCCAAGGACATCCAGATCGGCCAGCCGGCGGCCGTCGACACGCGCAACGGCGTCATCCCGGGCCATGTCACGCGCATCGACCCCGCGGTCGAGAACGGAACCGTAACCGTCGACGTGGCCCTCGCCGGCGACCTGCCGCGGGGAGCCCGCCCGGACCTGACGGTGGACGGCACCATCGAGCTCGAGAGGATGGACGACATCCTCTTCGTCGGCCGGCCGGTGTTCGGGCAGGAGGAGAGCGTCGTCAGCCTGTTCAAGGTGGAAGCCGACGGGACTCACGCCGCCCGCGCACGCGTGAGCCTCGGCCGGGCCTCGGTCAACACCATCGAGGTGATCGAGGGCCTGCAGCCGGGAGACCGCGTGGTGCTGTCCGACATGTCGACCTGGGATCAGTTCGATCGCGTGCGTATCGAATAGGGCCAGTTCTCCCGAGCGACCCGAGCGTGCGGGAACCGGCCGGGGATGAAGAGCATCACGTCTGAACGGAGCGTGTCGAGATGAGCGAAGCGCCGGCCCTGATTCACCTGGAGAACGTCTCGAAGGTCTTCTATACGGACGAGGTCGAGACGCATGCCCTCGACGAAGTCACCCTCGACATCTATCCGGGCGAGTACGTCGCCATCTCCGGCCCGTCCGGTTGCGGCAAATCGACCCTGCTGTCGATCCTGGGACTGCTCGATTCGCCGACCGCGGGCGACTACACGTTGAACGGCCGGCCCGTGGCCCAGCTCAGCCAGGCCGACCGGGCGCGGACCCGCAACCGCGAGATCGGCTTCATCTTCCAGAGCTTCAACCTGATCGGCGACCTGACGGTCTACGAGAACGTCGAGCTGCCGCTCACCTACCGCGGGATGAAGCCGGCGGAGCGGCGCGAGCGGGTGACCGAGGCGCTCGAGAAGGTGGAGATGGCCCACCGGGCGAAGCACCTGCCCAGCCAGCTCTCCGGCGGCCAACAACAGCGCGTGGCGGTGGCGCGGGCCGTCGCCGGCCAGCCGTCCATCCTGCTGGCGGACGAGCCGACGGGGAATCTCGACTCGAAGAACGGCGAAGCCGTGATGGGGCTACTGCGGACGCTGCACGACGAGGGCTCGACCATCTGCATGGTGACCCACGACCCGCGCTACGCCGAGCACGCCATGCGGGAGATCCACCTGTTCGACGGACGCCTGGCCGTCGAAGCCGCCGCCTGAGACCCCGCGGCCGCGGCGGAGCCGCCGGTCGCCTGCCGGCGCTCACGATCGCGACGAAACGACCGCCTGCGCTCGCCGGAAGTAACCGGGGGCGTTGATTCGGGCGCAGAGGTCGAAGAATCGCGGCTGGGGCCCCGTCCAGCACAGCTCTTCGACGTCCTCGAAGACGGGGAGCGTGGTGCGCAACGTCGCCAGGTCGCGGAACAGCGCCGCTTCCTCTCGCGCAGCCGCGAGCGTACCGGCGAGTCTGGCCGCGCCGCGCACCTGCACCTCCCACGTCCCGGCGGCGTCGGGGATGTCCTCCAGGTGCGCGTAGCGGGCCAGGACGGTCGCGGCGGACTTGGCGCCCCAACCCTTCACCCCGGGAAACCCGTCCGCCGAGTCGCCCATCAGCGCCAGGTAGTCCGGAATCGACCGCGGGCCGACGCCGAACTTCTCGCGCACGCCGTCCGCGTCGCGGACGGAGCCGGACCGCCGGTCGAACTGCACGATGCGGCCGCCGTCGACCACCTGCGCGAGGTCCTTGTCGGGGGTGCAGACGAAGACCTGCTCCACCCGCCGATCGCCGGCGGCGCGGACCGCAGCGGAGGCGAGGGCGTCATCAGCCTCGTACCGCACGGTCTTCCAGACGACGACTCCCAGCGCCTCGAGCGCATCCTCCAGGGGCTGGAACTGATTCAGGATGTCCGGGTCGAGGCCCTCGCTGGACTTGTAGCCCGGCCAGAGTTCGTTGCGGAACGATTCGACGACGTGGTCCGTCGCGACCCCGATATGGGTGACGCCCTCCTCCAGCATCCCCAGCAGCGATCCGATCACGCCGCGCACCGCCCCGATCTCGATCCCGTCGGCGCTCGTCGTACGCGGGACGGCGTAGAAGTGCCGGAACAGCTCGTAGGTCCCGTCGACCAGAAAGACGTTCACGCCGCCATTCTGGCACGACCGCGCCGCAGCCGCGCGGCGGAGGGCCCCGGTCGCCCGTCCGTCTTCGGGCGCAGGCGGCTAGGAGCCTGCGCCGCAGAACGCAACGGCGCGAAGTTCTGCGACGCAGGGTCGTGGAGCGGGGGGATGGGCCGAAACGCGGAGCCAGCGAGGCGTTTCGGGGCGCTAGGCGACGCCCTGCTCTTCGGCCACCGCGGCGGATCGACCGCGCCGGGTGCCGCGTGGCTGTCGCGGCTCGACGAACGAGCTGAGCCGGTGGCTGAGCTGCGGGTCACGGAGCTTGCGCAGCGCCGCCGCCTCGATCTGGCGGATCCGCTCCCGCGTGAGCGAGAACTTCTCGCCGAGCTCGGCCAGCGTCGGCTCGGCGCCGTCGTTGAGGCCGAAGCGCATCCGGATCACCTCGCGCTCCTTCGGGCTCAGCGTCTCGAGCACGGACTCGGTCTGGCGCCGCAGGTCGAAAGCCACGGTGGCCTCGGCCGGATTGACCGCCTGGCGATCCTCGATGAAGTCGCCGAACTGGCTCTCGTCGCTGTCGCCGATGGGAGCATCCAGCGAGACGACGGTCTGGGCGATCTTGCGCGCCTTGCGCACGACCGACAGCGGCAGGTCCGCCCGCTCGGCCAGCTCCTGCGGCGTGGGCTCGCGGCCCAGGTCGCGGGTCAGCGTCTGCATCGCGCGATTGAGCTTGTTGAGCGTCTCGATCATGTGCACCGGGATCCGGATGGTGCGCGCCTGATCGGCGATCGCGCGGGTGATGGCCTGCCGGATCCACCAGGTGGCGTAGGTCGAGAACTTGAACCCGCGGCGGTAGTCGAACTTGTCGACCGCGCGCATCAGGCCGATGTTCCCCTCCTGGATGAGGTCGAGGAACGCCAGCCCGCGGTTCACGTACTTCTTGGCCACCGAGACGACCAGCCGCAGGTTCGCCTCGGTCAGCTCCTTGCGCGCCTGATCGCCTTCGATGACCCCCCGGCGAAACGCCTTCTGCACGGCCTTCAGGTTCTCGGTCGACTCGGTGATGCCCTCGCGCAGCGCGACCAGCTCCTGCTGTGCATCCTCGATGGCGGCGTTCGACACCGGCGCCGAAGTACGCAGCGCCGTCTGGGCCTGCCGCTTGCGCAGGCGCTCGACGCGGCGTTCGGCCTCCTTCAACGACGCGGCCGCCCGCTCGACCTTCTCGATGAGCTCCCGCCGCACGGCGGCGGTGAACGGCAGCCGGCGGATGGCGCGCGAGACGTCGATGCGGGCGCGGCCGATGCGCCACAGGGTCCTCGCCTGCACGCGCTTGCCGCTCTTGCGGATCGCGTCCCCCCGCCGCTCCCGCTTGCCGAGCTCCTTCAGCGCGGCGGCGACCTGATCCGCGTCCGTGACGAACCGCTTCGTGCGGCTCGCCAGGTGACGCTCGGTCAACTCGGTGTCGGGCAACGTCACGGTGTCGCGGAGCGTGCGCTCGCCCGCCTCGACCTCCCGGGCGATGACCCCGACGAAGTGCGCGACGAGCAGACTGCGCGACATCGCCTTCGTGATGCGCAACTCGCCCCGCTCGATGCGCTTCGCGATCGCCACCTCGCCCTCGCGCGTCAGCAACGGCACGCGACTCATCTGGCGCAGGTACGTCCGGACCAGATCCTGCCCCTGATCCTCTTCGTGCACCGGCAGCGCCTGCTCGGCGGCCGGAACCTGAGTGACCCGCGTCGCCGTCCGGCGCTTGACGTCCGGTTGCACCTGCTCGGCGCCCTCTACCTCGATACCCTGTCCCTCGAGCTCCTGCAGGAGCACGCTCACCTCCTCGACGTCGAGATCCGGCGGTGCGTGGTCGAGCACCTGGTCGAGCGTGAGGAAGCCGCGTTCCTGGCCAAGCGTCACGAGTGCGGTTACGATTTCCTGACGTTCCTGTATCAACAAGCTGATAGCTCTCCTTCAGATTCCTGTAAGATATGGACCGTCGCCGCAGTCGCAACCCCGGCGCAGCCCCTCCCGCGTACGCCGCCCTCTTGAGGGTAGGACGCCGACGGGGGGTTCACAGTTTCAGTTAAACCCATAGATTCTATCAGCACAGTGCAGGAATTGCGACCTTTTTCGGGCGTTACGCCTAACCGCGGCCTGCCGTTGCCCCGGCGCTGAGCCGCCGGCGTCACGCGCGCCGCGCGACCGGCCATTCCCGCAGCAGCGGCGGGACGATCCGCCGCCCGGCCCGCAACGCCGCGGCAACCGACCGCAACCGGCGCTCGTCGGGTTCACTCCACACGAACCCGTAACGGTCCCGCATCGGCGCCGGCAGCAGACCGACGGTCGTCAGCCGACCCAGCCACCGCGCCGGCGCGGCCAGTAACCCGCCCGGCGGCGCCAGCAGGGCCGCCGCCAGGCTCCGCGCCTGCTCCCCGACCGCAAGCCTGCCGTCCTGCTCCATCTCGTCCAGATAGCGCTCGAGCCCGGCCGTCGTTTCCGGCAGCGTTCCTGCCGGTATCCCCAGCCGCGGACCCAACTGCGCCGCCTCGGCGCAGTAACGATCCCTTTCATCGGTCGTCTGCGGCCCGACGAACAGGGCATACGTTCGAAGCTGACTGTCGATGAGGGTGGAGTGGACCCACGTGAGCAACGCCGGGTCGGTTGCATCGTAGGGGGTGCCGGCCGGGTAGCGGCCGACGCTCCGCCCCAGGCGGCCGTGCACCCGCCGGTGAATCGCGTTGATGCGACCCGTCGTCTCCCGGAGCTGCTCCTCGGTTCCGAAGGTGAGCGAGAGCATCGCCCCGATGGTGCGGCGCATGCGCTCGACGTACGCCACCGGCCCGGCGTCGAACCGGCTGTGTCCGCCGACCCCGGCCGCGACCAGGGGATGCGCCAGTTGCATCAGAATCGCGCGCCCCCACCCGAGCACGACGACGGCCTCCCGGTTGACACGGTGCGCAATCACGACTCGTCATGGTACCGGACGCGTGCCCGATCACCGTGTCATATGATCAGCCGCACGCCGCCGAGCTCGGCCAGCCCGTAGACGAAGTGATCGCCGGGGGAGCCGATGAACATGAAATTGGCCGGCACCTTCCATTCCTGCGAAAGCCGTTGGATCAGCTCGGGCCCGAAGCGTCCCCTGATCACGACCAGCTCGATGTCGACCTCCGGATAGGCCTCGTCGAGAAACCCGATGTCCCGTTCCAGCCTGGGTGCAGGGTCGTCGCCGTCGCCGACCACGGTGACGACCTTGATTCGGCTGGTGTGTTCGTTCTTCAACACGTACAGCACCACCCGGTTCAGGTTGTGGAGGTTGTCGCCGCGGCTGAAGAAGACGAACTGCTGGCTGTTGATGGCGCGGATGCGCTCCTGCAGCGATTCGGACAACCCGCCGGTAATCCTTCTGATCTTCTCGCTGACCGCCTGCACGACGAAGAGGCAGGCCTTCAGCAGGCCGATGCGTCCCAGCATGATCGCCACGACCAGCAGCGTCGGAACCAGGTACTCCACCAGCACCCACACGTAGTCGGGGTTCATGAGGACGTTGCCCGCCAGCCCCAGCATCGTGAGTGCAATGGCGAGAATCACGGCCGGCCAGGCGGCGCGCTCGGGGCGGGGAAGGCCGGCGCGCTTGACCTTCAAGAGAATGTTCCCGACCCCGAACAACGCCATCACCGACAGGAACGAGAGCGTGTAGACCCCGGCCAGCGCTTCGAGCTCGCCCTCCGTGATGAACAGTATCGACACGCAGACGCAGAAGAACAGGACGATGATGCGGTGATAGGTGCCGCGCGGACTGCTCTTCAGCAGGAACTGCGGCAGGCAGCGGTCCAGGGTCATCCGCCGCACCAACCCGGTCACTCCCACGTAGGAGGTCAGAACGGCTCCGCTCAGCACGAGAATCGCGTCGACCGAGATCAGCCAGGCGAGCCATTCACCGGCCGCGATGCCTCCCATGTGCGCCAGCAGCGCCTCCTCGTGCGACGCCACGTCCGGAATCGGCACCAGCGCCAGGGCCAGCAGGGCGAGCGTCGGGTTGAGGACGCCCACCGCGACCCACATGTTGCGCAGCGTCCGGGGAAAGACGCCCTCGGCCTGCTCCTCCACGAAGTTCGCGGAGCTCTCGAACCCGGAGATGCCGAGCATCGAGGCGGCGAAGCCGAAGAAGAGCGCGGCCATCAGACCCTGCTCCGACGGCAGGGCGAAGTTGGACGAGAGAACCGTCAACCCGTTGGTCAGCAGATAGAGCCCGCCCGCCAGCAGCAGCACCGCCAGCGTGGCGAGGTGGAAGAGGAAGATGCCCACCGCGACCTTCGACGACTCGGTGATGCCGACGATGGTCAGGAGCATGAACGCGGCCAGGAGCGCGACCGTGGCCGGAATGACCGGCAGCGCCGGCCAGATGCCGTGGCCGTAGTGCATCGCTTCGTTGGCCGAGATCACGGCGGTGGCGGTGTACGACAGGATGGTCAGGCACGCGGCCATAGAGGCCAGCAACTTGCTCGTCGTGTTGAGCAGCGCGTTGTAGGCGCCCCCGTTCAGCGGCAGCGCGCCGACCACCTCGGCATAGATGCGCCGATACAGGAACAGGACGCCGGCCACCACCAGCAGCGAGACCCAGGCCCATTTGCCGGCGTAGATGATGGCCAGCGCCGAGACGTAGAGGCAGGACGAGGTGATGTCGTTCCCGCAGATCGCGGTGGCGGGCAGCTCCCGCAGGCCCCCGCGCTTGTGCTCCGTGACGCGTTCACGCATGAAAACGCCGGGAGTATAGCCCGCGCACGTCCGTGCGCGGGCCGGCGGGAATGGATTAGCGCCCGAACGAATAACGCAAACCGAGCTGCGCCTGCCAGCGGCTCCGCAGGTCGTCGCGCGTGAAGCGGTCCCCGGCGAATCCCGCCCGCGCCGGCGTATTCAGGCTGTAGACGTAGCGGCCGGTCTCGGGATCGACGCTCGATCGCACCGGCTGCAGGTTCTGGAAGAAGGCGAACTCCACCAGCCCGCTCGCGCTGCTGAAGGCGTTCACCAGGTTCTGGACATCGAGAAAGACCTCGACCTCGTTGCGGCCCACCGGCACGTCTACGCCGACGTGGAAGTCGAGCGCGTGAGTCCAGGGGCCGCGGCACGCGTTGCGCGGCACGATCGCGCCCGCGGTGACGTCGCAGCCGTCGGTCAGGAACCGCATCAGGTCGTCGAAGGACCCGTCGGTGACGATCACCTCGCCGGCGTCGCGCGGCACGTAGAGCAGGTCGTTGCCCCGTGTCCCGTCGCCGTTGCTGTCGCTCCCGTCCAGATAGCTGAAGGGCCGGCCCTGCTGGACGTTGTAATAGGCGGCCAGCGTGATGCCGGCCGGCCCGGCCGGAATGCGATAGGAGCCGGACAGGTTGAACCGGTGCCCCGGCGAGAAGTTCGAGATGCCCAACGGAACCGCGTTGGGGTTGCCCGCGTTGTAGTTGTAGCGCCAGTTCGAGGTGGCCTGGCTCGACCCGCCGTCGTTGACCGAGCGCGATTCGCCGTAGAGATACGAGCCGCTCAGGAACCAGTTGTCGCTGAACCGCTTGTCGAGCTTCGTGGCGATCGTCCAACTGCTCCCCTCGTGGGTGTTGGTCAGCAGGACGACGTTGCTGAAGTCCCGGTGCAGCCGCCCGAAGGTCGGCCGCCCGTCCGGCGCCGTGCCGCTCTCGACGAGGTTCAGGTTGCGGTAGTCGATGTCCTGCAGCGTCTTCGAGAAGAGCAGCTCGACGCTGCCGATCAGGTTGAGGAATCCCAGGTCCCGGTCGTAGGCCAGGTTGCCGCGCAGGAGTT
This sequence comes from Acidobacteriota bacterium, assembly GCA_009861545.1. Lineage (NCBI taxonomy): Bacteria > Pseudomonadati > Acidobacteriota > Acidobacteriota bacterium. The sequence continues at coordinate 61,224 of VXME01000067.1, forward strand.
GCGGGAAGCGGTAGTCGGGATCGACCAGGTTGATCTCGTTGGTGGACGCCGAGCCGATGTCGATCGGCTGGCCGTTCGGATCGGCCGAGAAGGGAATCCGGTTGTCGGGATCGAAGAACACGCGGATGCGCTGGAACTCGTTGCCGCTGTTCGAGTACTGGTTGGACAGCCAGACGTACGGGGTGCGCCCGTGGAACAGCCCGAGGCCGCCGCGTACCTGCTGCCGCGCCGCCCGGCCGGGGCTCAGGTCGTAGTTGAACCCGATGCGCGGCGACCAGTTGCGGGTGGCCGGCACCACGTCGGTGCCCCGCCCGTACAACTGCTCCACAAGCGGGTTGGCGGTAGGCGTGTCCGGGAAGATCGGTGCGTCCAGGCGCAGCCCGTAGGTCAGCGAGAGGTCGTCCCGGACCCGCCACTGGTCGCCCGCGTAGAACCCGAGCTGGTAGACCCAGAACTCGGCCGCCTGCCGCGGGTCGCTCGTGCGCGAGAAGCTGTAGCTGTAGGACTGGGCGAGCTCCTGCGCGAAGAGCTCCGGACTGGCGAACTCGTAGACCCCGAAGTTGTCGCGGATGAACAGGTTCCGGAACTTGAAGAGCTCGTTGTGGGTGCCGATGGTGAACTGGTGCCGGCCGCGCACCCAGGTCAGGTCGTTGTGGATCTCGATGATGTCCTGGTCGAGCGCGTTCGCCGTCGAGAACTGCTCGGTGCCGAAGCGGATCTCCTCGCCCCCGTCGAGGTCGATGGTGACCTGCGGGAACGGCGCGGTCCGCGGGCCCCGGCGGTCGCGTATCCGCTGGAAGCTGATGCGCGCCTGGTTCACCGCGCTGCCGAACGTGCTGTCGAGCTGGCCGACCGTCGAGTTGGTCGCGCTCTCGAACAGGTAGAAGTTGTCGGTGAAGCGGTAGCGGAAGTTCGACTGCGACCCGACGTCGGCGGCGCCGTTCACGTAGTTGTGGCGCAGCGAGAGGCGCTGCCCCGGCGCCAGGTTGACGTCGGTGCGGACGAAGAGCTTGTCGTTGGGGTTCCCGCGGATGATCTCTCCGAACCCGCCGGGGACGTCGTAGCCGTAGCGGCTGTTGGCGATCTGCACGATGCGCTGCGCGGCGGCCAGGCGGCCGAAGTCGACGCCCGACGATCCGTCGAGCGAGTAGCCCACCGGGGTCTCGCGCCGCTGGCTCTCGAAATTGGCGAAGAAGAAGGCGCGGTTGCGGGCCAGCGGGCCACCGACGCTGGCGCCCTGCTGGCGGTCGAAGAAGGTGGCGATGGGCACGTCGTCGACGCCGCTGCCGACCAGGCCCTCGTTGCGGCTGTAGAAGTAGCCGGTCCCGCTGAAGGCGTTCGAGCCGCTGCGCGTGATGACGTTGATGCCGCCGCCGGAGAAGCCGCTCTGCCGCACGTCGTAGGGCGCCACCACGAGCTGCAGCTCGCTGACCGCGTCGAGGCTGATCGGCTGCGTGTTCGCCTGCCCGCCCGGCGTCCCCTGCCGCGCGAGGCCGAACAGGTCGTTGTTCACCGCGCCGTCGATCTGAATGTTGTTGTAGCGGCCGCTCCGGCCCGCGACGCTGAGGAAGCTCTCGGAGTCGGCGTTGCGGCTCGTCTTCACGAAGAACGGGTTCACGCGCGCGAAGTCCTGCAGGCTGCGCTCGAGGGTCGGCAGGGTCTCGATGACCCCGGTGGCGACCCCCGCGGTCGTCCCCGAGCGCGACGGCGAGAACACCTCGCTCGCCGCCGCGACCACCTCCACCGTCTCGGTCAGCGTGGCGAGCTGCAGCGTGACCGGCACCTCCGTGGCCTCGCCGAGGGCCACGACGACGCCGGAGAGCGACCGCGTCCCGAAGCCGCTCATCGCGACCTCGAGGTCGTAGGGCCCGACCTGCACGTTGAGCAGGTCGAAGCGTCCGTCGGCCCGCGTGAAGGCCTCGTATCTCGTGCCGGTCGGGGCGTGCACCGCGACCACCCCGGCCCCCGGCAGCACGCCCTGCTGCGCGTCGCGCACGACGCCCCCGATCATGCCGGTCGTGGCGTTCTGCGCCCCGCCGACGGCTGCCGACCCGAGCAGGGCCGCGACCAGAGTTGTTCCTGCAATCCACTGCGTACGACGATTCATCTCAGGTAGACCTCCATGGATTTGCAGTGTACGGGGTCGCTGTGTCCGCCGCGCAACGGCATCGTACCGGGCCGCGAAAATCGGCAGGAGCGCCGAAACCTGCAATGCACCCGGCGCAGCGCCACGCGCGCCTGCCCGCAAGCCTTGGAGCGCCCAGCCGTCAGCGACCGTGCCGACTGCTAGACTCAGACACTGAGCGGCCCCACGGCACGGCCGTCGGAGTTGTGCGCCGCACGAGAATCGCACCCCGGAACGGAAGGACGAAATGGCCATCAGCGACAGTCTGCTGCCGGAATTCGATCAGGAGATCGCGGGCGCCCGCAGGACGCTCGAGCGCGTGCCCGCAGACAAGTTCGACTGGCGGCCGCACCCCAAGTCGGGCACGATGGTCTGGCTGGCCGGCCACCTCGCCAACCTCCCCTCGTGGGCGCCGCTGACCATCAACCAGGACGAGCTGGATCTGGCGCCCGGAGGCAAGCAGATGGACCCGCCGCCGCCGCCCGCCGACACCGCGGAGCTCGTAGCGACGTTCGACCGGCATGCGGCCGAGGCTCGGGCCGCGATCGCCGCCGCCGGCGACGCGGACCTGATGAAGCCGTGGACACTGCTGAGCAACGGCCAGACGCTGATGACCCTGCCGAAGGTGGCGGTGCTGCGCAGCTTCGTCATGAACCACCTGATCCACCACCGCGCGCAACTCGGGGTGTACCTGCGGCTCAACGACATCCCCGTGCCGTCGATCTACGGGCCGTCGGCCGACGAGGCGCCGCCTGGTTTCTGACCGACGGGCGACGAAGGGTGACAGCGAGGCTTCCGACACCGCGCGCCCGGCGGTAGGCGCCAGCCGGTGTCGCGCGCTAGTCGGCCCGCAGCGTCGCGAGCGGATCGGCCTTCGCGGCCCGCCGTGACGGCACGAAACAGGCCAACAGCGCCACGCCCGCCAGTAGACCGCCCGTGAAGGCATACACGACGGGGTCGGTCGGACTGACGTCGACGAGAAAACCGGCGGTGAGTCGCGCGGCGCCGGCAGCGGCGGCAGCGCCGAGCGCCAGCCCGAGCGTCGTGAGCGCGACGCCTCGACCGAGCGCGAGCCCGACGATGGCTGCAGAGGTGGCCCCCAGGGCGGTGCGGATGCCGAACTCCTGCTTCCGCTGGACCACCGCGTGCGACACGACGCCGTAGAGTCCTACCGTCGCGAGAAGCAGGCCGAGCATACCGAAAGCCCCGATGACCGCGGCCCCGACGCGCACGCTGACCAGCATCGCCATCGAGCGCACCACGCCGTCCATGGCGCCGGCATCGAGGATCGCCAGGGTCGGATCGTGCCGGCGAACCGTCTCGGAGACCATCGAGATTGCGGCGCTGACCGGTCCGTCCGTGTGCACGTGCAGCGTGGCCGCCCCCATCAGCCGGGGCCCGAACGGATAGAGGACGAACGGCGGCCGGTCGAACGGCGACTGCGACATGTGCGCGTCACGCGCCACCCCTATCACCTCGAATGGCGCGTCCCCCGTGTCGGCGTTGACGATCCGGCGGCCGACCGCGTCCTGTCCGGGCCAGAACCGCCGCGCCGCGCTCTCGCTGACGACAGCCACCCGCCGGTCGCTCTCGCCGTCTTCCTCACGAAACCCGCGTCCGCGGAGCACCGGAATGCCGACGGTGGCGAAGAAGCCCGGGTCGACGCTGTTCACGGCGACGATGGCCGCGTCGGGCTCGGCCGCGGTGCCGCCGTCCAGGGTGAACACGCTCCCCGAGCTCCGGCCCGGCGACACCGGCGCCCTGCGCGCCCAGCTCGCCGACCTGACGCCGGGCAGGGCGGCGACGTCGTCGACGATCTCCCGGTAGAGCGCACGGGCCTGCTCCGGGTCGTATCCCTGGGCGAGCGGATCGACCGACAGCACCAGGAGATCGTCGGTTCGAAAACCGAAGTCGATCGCACGGGCGTTCCGGCTGCTCTGCACGAAGAGCCCGGCGCAGACCAGGAGCACCATGGAGACGGCGACCTGGACCACGACGAGCCCGTTCGTAAGGCGCCGGCCCGGGGCGGCCCCGCCGGAACCGCGGCCACCCGAGCCGATGGCGCGCGCGAGATCCATCCGCGTCGCGCGCAACGCCGGCGCGAGGCCGGCGAGCAGTCCGGCGGCGATCGCGATCGTCGCCGTGAATCCGAAGACCCGCCAATCCAGGGACGCTTCGAAGCGCAATTGCTCGATGCCGGCGCCCATCGCGGCGCCGGCCATGACCAGATCGGCGGTCCATAGCGCGGCGACTCCACCGCCGACTCCGCCTGCCAGCGCCAGCAGTACGCTCTCGGTGACCAACTGCCGCACGAGCCGCCGCCGGGTCGCACCCAGGCCCGCGCGCAGGGCCATCTCCTGCCGCCGCGCGACGCCGCGCCCCACCAGAAGGGTGCCGACGTTGGCGATGGCGATGAGCAGTACGAGCGAGGCGAGGGCCATCACGACGGCCATGAGGGGCGCCGTGTGGCGCGACGCGCCGGGGATCGGTCTCGCGTCGCGCTCGGACACGACGTAGAGCTCGCTGTAGCGGCTCGCGTCCGGGTACTCGGCGGCCAGCGCGCCGGCGAGCACGTCGAGCTGGGCGGCTGCTTCGGCGACCGTGACGCCGGACCGCAGGCGTCCGGTCAGGATGAACGACTCCGGAAGCCGGTTGGTCAGCAGCTCCGACCATCCCGGCTCGACCAGCGCGCCCTCGGTGGCAGGGACGAACAGCTCGGTGGGCACCAGGCCGTTGGTCCCGATGAAGTCCTCCGGCGCGATCCCGATGACGGTCATGTTCGCGGGCCCGAGGCGCACAACCTGTCCGATGACCGCGGGGTCCCCGCCGAACCGCGACTGCCACGCGTGATGGGCCAACACGACGAACGGCGCGTCGCCGGGACGGCGTCCTTCTCCGGGAAGGAACGTGCGGCCGCGCACGGCGCTCAACCCCAGAACGTCGAAGTAGTTGTCGCTGACGTATTCGATCCAGATCTGCTCCGCCGCGCGGCCGTCTGTCGACAGCAGCTCTTCGGCCAGGGTGTGGGCCGCCAGACCCTCGAAGACGTCGTTGCGCTCCCGGTAGTCGAGGTATTCGGGATACGACAGTGCGTGCGGGAACTCCGAGGTGTGCTCGTCGAGCTGCGCCACGACCACGAGCTCGTCGGGGTCGGGCACCGGCAGGGGCTGGAAGAGCAAGGCTCTCGTGACGGTGGCGACCGCGGCGGTGGCGCCGATGCCGATCGACAACGTCAGCGCCGCCGCCGCCGTGAACCCGGCGCGGCGCAACAGACCGCGCACCCCTGTTCTCACATCGGTCCGCAGGTCGTCGAGCCACGGCCAGCCCCGCTGGTCGCGCAGCGCCTCCATCGCCTGGGGAAGGCCGCCCAGGCGCACCCGCGCCATCCGTGCAGCCTCTGCATGGGAGTAGCCCTTCGCGCGAAGCTCCTCCGCCGCCTGTTCGAGATGGAAGCGCAGCTCGCGCTCGAGATCGTGATCGGCCGGGTTGCGCCGGAGAGCGCCCCACAGACGACGCAGGCACTCACGAAGGACGGTCATCGTGAAGCCACCTGGTTGAGGGTGCCGTGAAGGACCTCCGCCCGCAACGACTCTCTATTAGGCATCCCAATGAAAGTATCGCACGTTCCGTTAGAATGTCAAATAGAATGCCGGGCCGATCCCCGAGATCGTCCGCACTTCCGTACGGGAACGAACGCGGCCACCGGGACGGGGGAGACGGCAGTCGGCGTTCCGTGCCGGGATCGTGCTACGGTTGCCCCACCATGCCGAACGCCACACCGATCCGCTCGACAATCGCCCGCCGGCCGCTCGTCCCGACGATGCTTCTGGCCGTCGCCGCCGCCCTCCTCGCGCCGACAACGGTGGCCGCCCAGGCCGATGCCGCGGACGAGTTCGTGCCGGTGACCGACGCGATGCTCCAGGACCCGGCCGCCGGCGACTGGCTGACCTGGCGCCGGACGCTGGACGGCTGGGCCTACAGCCCGCTGGACCGGATCGACCGCGAGAACGTCGGCGATCTGCGCATGGTCTGGACGCGCGCGCTCGCGCCGGGGCGCCAGGAGGGCACGCCGCTGGCGTATGACGGCGTCCTCTACATGCCGCAGGCGAGCGACGTCATCGAGGCGATCGACGCGGCGACCGGTGACCTGATCTGGGCGCACCGCCGCGACCTGCCCGAGGACGTGTACCAGTACGTCGGCGGCAACTCGCGCAACAACCGCAACATCGCGATCTACGATCGGTTCATCATCAACACCAGCGACGACAGCTATGCGTTCGGACTCGACGCCGCGACCGGCGAGATCGCCTGGGAAACGCAGATCTTCGACTACCGGGAGACCCCTGCCGGGCACAGCTCGGGGCCGATCATCGCCGACGGCAAGGTGATCTCCGGGCGGAGCTGCCGCCCCGCCGGGGGCCCGGAATCGTGCGTGATCGTCGCGCACGACGCGCTCACCGGCGAGGAGCTGTGGCGCCGCCGGACCGTGCCGGCGCCCGGCGAGCCGGGCGACGAGACCTGGGGCGGCGTGCCCTACGAGCAACGGGTCCATGTCGGCACCTGGATGCCGGCCAGCTACGACCCCGAGCTGCGCCTCATCTACCAGGGCACGTCGGTCACCTCGCCGGCCCCCAAGTTCATGCTCGGCGGCGTCGAGAACACGCACCTGTACCACAACTCCACGCTGGCCCTCGACGTCGACACGGGCGAGATCCGCTGGTACTACCAGCACATGAACGACCATTGGGACCTCGACCACCCCTTCGAGCGCATCCTGCTCGACACCGCGGTCGCGCCCGACCCGGACGCAGTGAGCTGGATCAACCCGCGCATCCGGCCGGGCGAGGTCCGCAAGGTGATGACCGGCATCCCCGGCAAGACCGGCCTGGTCTACACCCTCGACCGCGAGACGGGCGAGTTCCTCTGGGCCACCCCGACGATCGCCCAGAACGTGATCAGCCACATCGACGGCGCGACCGGGGCGGTGACCGAGAACGCCGAGGTGATCTTCACCGCCGAGGGACAGCAGGTCCTCGCCTGCCCCAACATGCACGGCGGCAAGGACTGGGAGGCGGGCGCCTACAGCCCGCTGACCAACACCATGTACATGCCGCTGCGCAACATGTGCCAGCGGCTCCTGGCAACGACCTCGCCCGACGCCTCGCACCGCATCTACGCCCTGGCCGTCCGCCACGAGCTGGCGCCCGGCACCGAGCAGCTCGGCACCGTCTACGCCATCTCCGCGGAGACCGGCGAAACGAAGTGGCTGCACCAGCAGCGGGCCGCGACCCTGTCGCTCGTCGCCACCGGCGGCGGCCTCGTCTTCGGCGGGGACGCGAACGGCCGCTTCCGCGCCTTCGATCAGGAGACCGGCGAGGTACTGTGGGAGATCAACCTCGGGTCTCCCGTCTCCGGCTTCCCGATCAGCTATGCCGTCGACGGCCGGCAGTACATCGCGGTGGGCACGGGACCGGCCGCGACCACGGCGAGCTTCCTGCAGTTGACGCCCGAGCTGCGCCCGAGCAACGGCAACAACCTGTTCGTCTTCGCGCTACAGAACTGATATTTCTGTAACCTGTTTATTTACAAACCAGTTACTGAAATACAGAAACGACATTTGCCACGTACGTTACCACGATGTCAGGACCACCGAGCTGAGGTCCCACGTCAGGTTCCGGTGTTCCGGGTTCCGGCCGTTCCGGCTTGCGGCAACCGGTCTGTGAGGGTAATGGCCAAGCACCATGAGCTGTGTCTTGACGAGCTGCGGGAAGAACTGACCGAGGTCAGGCGAGGCGGGGATAACTTCTGGCGCGATCGCCTTTCTGGAGAGGTGGATCGCCTCAGAGTGAGGCTCGGCGTCGGGGCCGTCAGTGTCGTTCGCGGCGAGGACGATGCCAGATGCTGTTCCGACCTGCCTGGATACAGCCGGGCCGCTGACCAAGCGTCTCAAGACTCATCATTCCTTCGTCAGCGTCGCGTTGAGGCGGAACTGCCCACACTCGGCGGTCTCTACCACCTGGCCGAACGTTGCCGTCCCGTCCGAGAACACGAGTGACATGGTGACGCCGTGCTCGCCGCAGTCGGGGTCATTCGCCGCCTCGCTGACAAAGCTGTCGCCGGGGAACATGAACTCTCCGGCCTCGTTGATCGTTCCGGTGACCGTCCCGATCTCCTCAGTCTCGCCGAACAACGACATCGAGCCGCTCACCGTCACCTGCGAACCGGACTGGGTGACATCGATCCGCATGGTGCCGTTGATCGGCTCCTGACCAAGCTCGTCCACCACGAGCACTACGGTCCCCGAGTAGGCACCGGCGACATCGGGGTACGGTGACGGCGCTGCGGGACTGGAACCGTCGCACGCTGCGACGACAATCGCGAGCCCGAGAAGCAAGCGCGGCATGTCCTGAGTGAGCAAGTTGGGTCGCATGTTCCTGATTCTATAGTGATCAACTGCCACCGCCAGGTTCACCCGCTCCGCGCACGCGATGGCGGCCGCACGCGCCAGCTCGTTCTGTCAACAACGCTTCCTCTTCGTGTGCCCCGCCAATTCCTGCACGCTGCAGAGAACATCGCGGCGAAGGCGTTGCTGCGTCAGCTTGCTGAACCAGTTCTCGACGAGGTTGAGCCACGAACCGCTGGTGGGCGTGAAGTGCAGTTTGAAGCGCGGGCGAGCGGCCAGCCACTTGCGAAACTTCTTGTGCTTCTCGTCCACGCACAGCGCCACGGCCTTGTTCGGCGGGTTCAGGTAGAGCCCGACGACGTCGGTCAGCTTCTCGACGAAGGCCGGGTCTTTCGACAACTTGAACGTCGTGATGCGGTGCGCCTGCAGGCTGTGCGCGTCCCAGATGCGCTGGACGGTCGAGCGGCTCACCCCGGCTGCCTTGGCCATCGAGCGAAAACTCCAATGCGTGGCGCCCGGCGGCGTCTCGTGCAAGGTGGCATGCACGATGGCAGGACCTGGTGGGCTGTGATCTCGGGCTTGCGTCCGCGGCCAGAACGTACCTCCCCAACCGAATCGAGTCCATCGGTGAGAAGCGCGCGCGCCAGTTCAACACCGTCGGCCGGCTGATGTCGAGCGTGCGAGATGCGACTGTTCGCCGCGCCGTCCGCCGGCCATCCGGCTTTCGCGTGCGTGAGGTCGGAACATCCGTCATCCTGGAACGGGCTGCGGCAGACCACCCAGCCGTCTATTCGCTGGCTCCCTCGGCAATCATCACGAGCGCGGGCAGGACGAGGAGAGTGAAGGCTCCCGACAGGATCAGGCCGCCGATCATGCTCACGACGAACGGGACGACGAATATGAGGTCGTCGCTGCGTTCGTAGAGCAGGGGAGACAGCCCCAGGACGGTGGTCGCGGTCGTCAGGAGCACGGCCCGGAAGCGGATGCGCGCCGCCGCGGACGCCGCCGCGATGGCCGGGAGCATCGCGTTCTCCAGGCGAATCGTGTTGTAGCGATCCAGCAGCACCAGGGCATCGTTGACAACGACCCCGAAGACGGCGATCAGCCCGAGGAACGACATGGCGCCGAGATCCCACCCGAGCACCCAGTGCGCGAGGACGGCGCCGGCGAACGACATCGGGAAACCGGCGACGGCAACCAGCGGCTTCCAGTAGCTCCGGAGAAACGCCGCCATCAGCGCGTACATCGCGATGAGCACGACGGGGACCAGCAATCCCAACGTCTCCACCATGGCGCGCTCGTCACGCTCCCCGCCTTCCGGCCCCACGGTCAGGCCGGGGTACTTCGCGCGCAACTCCGGGACGATCTCCTGCACTACCCTGCGACGCGCCTGGTCGGGGGTGATCACGGCCGCGTCCGTTCGCGCTTCCACCGTTGCGGTCCGGATGCCGTTGATGCGCATCAACGCCGCGAGCTCGCGACTCTCGGTCAGATTCGCCGCCATGGACAGTGGCATCTCGCCGCCGCCCGCCCGGCGGACGCGCTCGTCGGCCAGCTCCCGCAGACTGCGGCGCCGCTCGTGCGGGTACCGCACCATGACCCGCAGTTCTTCATGGCCGCGCTGAATCCGCTGGACCTCCATGCCGTGGAAGTTGGCGCGCAACTGCATGCCTATCGCGGCCGGCGTCAGTCCCGCCGCCTCGCCGGCCGGGGTGAGCTCGATCTCGATGTGGCGCTTGCCGAGCGACAGGCTGTCCGCGATCTCGTAGACGCCCGGAATCGTCGCCAGAAAGGCCTGCAACTCGGCGGCGGCCTTCCCCAGCGTCTCCGCGTCGTCGTGCTGGAGCGCATACGCGACGGTGGGCCTGGGACGAACGCCCGTGGTCCGGATCTCCATCCTCTCCACCTGCGGGAGCGCACCCATGTTCCGGCGCCACGCCCGTTCCATCTGCGCGGGCGACGCCTGACGGACCGGCCGCTCGTTGAGCTTGACCTGCACGCTCGCAAGGTGGCTGCCGTTGGGATCCTCCGGGTCCGTCACCGTCGACGTTCCCGACGACACGACGTTGCCGACGAGCATGCCGAGCGAATCGAACGACACTCCCGGAAGCTGCTCGTTCATCGCGTACGCGGCATCCACGACCTGCTCGGCCGCAGCGCGGGTCGTCCCGAACGGCGTGCCGACCGGCAGACGCAGGTCCACCTGCACGTTCTCGGTGGGGTTCGTCTCCGCATCGAAGACGATCACGCGAACCGTCTCGCTGCCGAGCAGCAGCAGGGCGAACAGCACCAGCGCGGCCCCGCCGGCGAGCGTCGACGAGACGTGGCGCACGGACCAAGACACGGCCGGCGCCACGGTACGATCGCGCATCGCGTCTATCCCGGCGCATACACGGTCCTGAAGCGTACGCAACGGCTCCAGACTCCAGCGCTCGTCGTGCGAAAGATGGGCCGGCAGGATGAAGAACGCCTCGATGAGAGACACGGAGAGCACGATGAACGCGACATACGTGAATACGTAGACCAACTGGATCACGGGCGTGGTCACGAACAGAAACGGTACGAACGCGAGGAGCGTGGTGCATACGCCGATGGTTATCGGACCCATTACCGCCCTGGCGCCCGCGGCGGCCGCCGCCGCCCCACGCCTGCCCTTGTCGCGTTCGGTGATGATGCTCTCGCCTACCACCACGGCGTCGTCCACGACGAGGCCGACCATCAGGAAGAAGCCAATCAGCGTCCCGAGGTTCAGGGTCAGGCCGGCCGGACCGAAGAACAGCAGGGAGCCGATGAAGGAGAACGGGATGCCGACCGCAATCCAGGTTGCGGCGCGCAGGTCGAACACGAGCAGGAGCAGGACGAAGACCAGGATCGCGCCGGCCAACGCGTTTCTCGCAACCGCCGACATCCGGTCGACGGCCGGCTGCGCCCGGTCGTCCCAGACGCTGAGTGCGACATCGGGCGGCGGCTCGTAGCCTGCGAGCCAGCCCCGGATGTCGTCGGCGATGTCGATGATCGACTGCCGGTCGGTCGCGTCGACGCGCACGAACACGGCCGGCGCGCCATTCACCTCGGAGACGATGTCGTCGTCGACGAACCCGTCGCGGATCCGGGCCACGTCGCCCACCGTCACGATGGTCCCGTCGAGCCGCGTGATGAGCGGAATGTCCTCGAACTCCTCGCCGATGCTGCGCTTGGCGACGGTGTGCAGCACCACGCCCCCGGACTCGGTGCGCAGCTCCCCGAACGTCAGGTTGAGGGATGCGCGTTGCACCGCGGCGGACACCTGGGCGGTCGACAGGTCGTTGCGCCGCAGCTCTTCCTCGCTGAGCTCGATTGCTATCTCCCGGTCACGCGTGCCACGGAGCGTCACCAGCGAGATGGACGGCAGCTCCAGCAGTTCGCTGCGTACGTCTTCGGCCGCCAGTCGCAACTCGTTCTCGCTCACGATCGACGACGAGACGGCGAGCGTCATCGCCTCGACGGACAGCCGCGCCAGCTCTATCTGCGGCCGTTCCGCGTTCTGCGGCGGGAAGTTCTCGATGGCGTCCACCGCATTCCGCACCGTGTGCAGTACGCTGTCCGCATCGGCGAAGGTCGCGATCTCGATCCTGGCGAAGCCCACGCCTTCGGTGGCGGTGGCCACGACCCGCTCTACACCGGCCAGACCGACCACGCTCTCTTCCACGCGGCGAACGATGTCCTCCTCCACCTCCCGCGGCGATGAGCCCGGCGACGGTACGGTGACGGTGACGGTCCGCAGATCCATGGCGGGGAAGTTCTGAACCGGGAGCAGGAGCCCCGATGCAAGCCCCCCCGCGATGAAGACCAGCATCATCAGATTGGCGGCGACGGGATTCTCAGCGAAGTAGCCGATCGGACCGGTCTTCGCGGCAGCCTCCGGCTGAGGCGTCGGTTCGGTGCGTGTAGTGCTCATGGCCGCCTGCGGTGACGAGTTCAGGTTTTTCCTGCCGAGCGAATAGCATAGACGCACGTGAGCGTCAACGTGACCGACTCTCCATGCCGGCCGGGAATCGACTCGGGAACGTGCCCGCGCAGGCGGAACGAACCGGTCATGGTGGCGAGCAGCCGCGGTCGGCGAGAGGCGTCATGAATCGCGCGATCGGCTGGCTGGCCCGCAACCCGGTTGCCGCGAACCTCTTGATGATGCTGATCGTCGTGAGCGGCTTCACCGGCGCCGCGGCGGTCACCGAAGAGGTGATGCCGGAGATCGATCTCCGGCGCATCGGAATCCGGGTGCCCTATCTCGGGGCGGCGCCGGAGGAAGTCGAGTCCGGGGTCGTCGTTCGCATCGAGGAAGCCGTCCAGAACATCGACGGCGTGCGGCAGATCGTGTCGACCGCGTCCGAGGGCGGCGCGTCGGTGATCGTGGAGCTCGAGTCCGGCGCCGACTCGCAGCGCGTGCTCGACGAGGTGACGAACAACGTCCAAGCCATTACGACATTTCCTGTCGAGACGGAGAAGCCGATCATCCGCGAGCTGATCTCCCGCAACCAGGTGACGGACATCGCCATCGCCGGCGCCACCGACGTCGCCACGCTGAAGTCGATTGCCGAGCGCGTGCGTGACGGGTTGTTCGCCCTGCCCGAGGTCGGTCAGGTCGAGATCGTGAGCGTTCCACCGTACGAGATCTCCATCGAGGTCTCGGAGGTGGCGCTGCGCCGGCACCGGATCACGTTCGACCAGGTGGCGGACGCGGTGCGACGCTCCTCGCTGGATCTGCCCGGCGGCTCGGTACGCAGCGCACGCGGCGAGATCCTGCTGCGCACCGTCGGGCAGGCCTACCGCGGCGAAGACTACGAGAGCCTGGTGCTCTGGACCCGTCCGGACGGCAGCCGCCTGCTGCTGGGCGACGTGGCCACCGTGGTCGACGGCTTCGCGGAGACCGATCAGCGCTCCCGCTTCGACGACGTCCCCGCCGTCACGGTGTCGGTCTACCGCTCGGGCGAGCAGAGCGCGCTCGACGTCGCGGCCGGGGTGCGCAGCTACGTCCGGCGGGCGGATGCCTGGTTGCCCGCAGGGATAACGCTGACGATCTGGCAGGACCAGTCCGAGGTGCTGACCGACCGTCTGGCGATCATGCTGGGCAACGGCGCCGCCGGTTTCGTCCTCGTGTTCGTCGTCCTGACGCTGTTTCTGGACATTCGCCTCGCCTTCTGGGTCAGCCTCGGGATCCCGATCTGCTTTCTCGGCGCCCTCGCCCTGATGCCGAACCTGGGCGTGAGCCTCAACATGGTCTCGTGCTTCGCCTTCATCCTGGTCATCGGGATCGTGGTCGACGACGCCATCATCGTCGGCGAGAACATCCACCGCCACCAGCAGCGGCATGCAGACAGCCTGCGCGGCGCCATCGAGGGAGCACGCGAGATCGGCAAGCCGGTGGTCTACGCCGTCCTGACGACGGCGGCGGCGTTCCTGCCGCTGTTGTTCGTACCGGGCGTTTTCGGGGCGCTGTTCCAGGTCGTTCCGCTGGTCGTTCTTCCCTGCCTGCTCTTCTCCCTGCTCGAGTCGCTCGGCATCCTGCCGGCCCACCTGGCGCACGGCCGGCGCCGCGACCGGGCCGGCCCGTGGCGCCGGTTTCAGCAGCACATCGCCGGCGTACTCGGGTGGATCGTCCGCAGGGGCTACGAACCGGCCCTGGACGCCGCGCTCCGCTGGCGCTACGTCACGGCGGCCATCGGGTTGTCCACGCTGATCCTCAGCGGCGGCGTCGCGCTCGGCGGCTGGACCAGCTTCCAGTTCGCCCCGTCGGTCGAGAACGAATTCATGACCGCCTCGATCACGATGCCGCTGGGCACGCCGGCCGCGGCCACCTCGGCGGCGGTCGCGAGATTCGAGGCGGGAGCCGCACGGCTCCGCGCGAGGTTGGAAGCGGAGACCGGCGTCGACTACTTCCGGCACGTGGCGACGACCATCGGCGACCAGCCGGTGCAGGCGAGCGGCGGTGGTGGCCTGGGACGGATAGACGCCGACCTCGTGGCCGCCTCCCACGTCGGCGAGATCACCATCGAGCTGGCCCCCACGGAGACACGCTCGCACACCAGCGAGCAGCTCGGCATCCTGTGGCGCGAGGAGACCGGCAGGGTCGCGGAAGCGGTCGCGGTCGATTTCCACACGTCGCTGCTGAGCTCCGGGGAGGACGTCGACGTGGAACTGTCCGGGCGGGACCTCGAACGTTTGCGGGAGGCCGCCGACGCGCTCAAGGGGCGGTTGGCCGAGTATGCGGGCGTCTATGCGATCGCCGATTCGATGCGCACCGGCAAGGCGGAGATGCGGCTGGCTATCCGTCCCGCCGCCGAGACGCTCGGGTTGACGCTGCAGGACCTGGGACGCCAGGTCCGGCAGGCGTTCTACGGCGAGGAAGCGCAGCGCATTCAGCGCGGGCGGGACGACGTCCGCGTCATGGTGCGCTACCCCCGCGAGCAGCGGCGCTCGCTCGGCAACCTGGAGAACATGCGCGTCCGCACGCCGGAGGGTGGCGAGGTCCCCTTCAGCCAGGTGGCGCTGGTAGAGCCGGGGCGCGGCATTGCCTCGATCCGGCGCATCGACCGCAGCCGCGCCGTGAACGTGACCGCGTCGGTCGACCCGCAGGTCGCGTCGACCTCGGACCTCATCGCCGATCTTCGGGAGCGTATCCTCCCCGAGGTGCTCGCCGAATTCCCCGCCGTGTTCTACACGTTCAGGGGCAATCAGGAAGCGCAGGAGGAAGTCGTGAGCGGCCTGCAGGTGGGGTTCGTGCTGGCGCTGATCCTGATCTTCGGGCTGCTCGCGATCCCGTTGCGGTCGTACGCGCAGCCGCTCATCATCATGGGCGCCATCCCGTTCGGCCTCGTCGGCGCGCTGTGGGGCCATCTGGTGATGGGGCTCGACGTCACGGTCACGTCGGTGCTCGGCTTCGTCGCCCTGACCGGCGTCGTGGTCAACGACAGTCTGATCATGGTCGACTTCATCAACCGGGAGCGGAACCTCCCCGCCGGAACCGGTGCCCCGGAAAGCCGCCCGCCCTCTGCGCCGCAATCCGCCCCGGCCGGTCTCGAGCACGCCATCCGGCAAGCCGGCGGCCAGCGGTTCCGTCCCATCGTCCTCACGTCCCTGACCACCTTCGCCGGCCTGGCGCCGATGATGGCCGACCGCAGCATGCAGGCGGCGTTCCTGATCCCGATGGCGGTCTCGCTGGCCTTCGGCGTACTGTTCGCCACCGTCATTACGCTGTTTCTGGTGCCGATCGCGTACGCGATCCTCGACGACCTGCAGCGCCTGCCGCGGTTGGTGTCGGCATCGCTCGGAGCCGCGCCACGCATGTCCCGTCCTGCTTCCGACGCCTGACGCGGCGCGCCCGGCGACGGCGTGCGAGCTCAGAGGCCGCCCGATTCGGGCATGCGGTAGCCGACCCCGCGCTCGTTGCGAATATAAGCGGGGCTGGCCGCGCTGTCGCCCAGCTTGCGGCGGAGCCGTTTCACGACCGCGCGCACGAGCTTCGGGTCGCTGGCCCCTCGACCCCGCTTGCCCCATGCCTGGCGCAGCAACGCGTCGTATGTCAGTACCCGCCCCGCGTTGACCGAGAGCACGCGGAGCAGCTCGAACTCGGTGGCCGTCAGCTCCACCGGCCGATTGGCCACGGCGACCCGGCGTTCGTCGTAGTGGATGGTCAGTTCCCCAAGCACGAACGGCTCGGGTTCGGCCCGTCGGCGAAGGGCGGCCCGCACCCGCGCGGTCAACTCCGACGGGGAGAACGGCTTGACGATATAGTCGGCGGCGCCCGCATCGAGCGCCCTGACAATCGTCTCGTCCCTACCGTAGGCCGAGATGAAGATCACCGGCAGGTCGCCCACCTCGGGGACGCGCTCCAGCAGCTCGATGCCGTCCGTTTCGGGGAGCAGCAAGTCCAGCAGCAGCAGCGCGGGTCTGTGCGTCCTGATCAGGTCGGCCAGCTCCGCCGAGTCGCCGGTTACGACCGGGGAGTACCCCGCCCTGGTCAGCGCCTCCCGAACGTAGCGCAGCATTTGCGGGTCGTCGTCGAGCACCAGGATGCACTTCGGCTCCTGCCCCTGCCGCGGGGATCGCAACCGGGGCCGCGCCGGGCCGGCAGCCGCGGCGTCTGCCTCCTCGGCCACCGGCACCGTGAAGGTGAACTGCGTGCCACGCCCCAGGCCGCCGCTCGCGGCCCAGATGCGGCCCCCGTGCGCCTCGACCAGCCCCTTGCAGATGGCCAGGCCCAGACCGGCCCCGCGCGCCCACTCGCCGGGCGCCGCAGCGTGCTTGCGGAACAGGCGCGGCAACTCCTCGGCCGGGACGCCGCGGCCCTTGTCCGCCACCGAGATCGCCACATGCACGCCGTCGCGCTCGGCAGCGACCCGGATGGGCAACGACTCGGGGGAGTGCCTCGCCGCGTTCGACAGGAGATTGTTGAGAACCTGGACGATCCGCGTCCGGTCGGCCATTACCCGCGGCAGGTCCTCCGGCAGGTCGATGCTCACGACCCGCGTGGCGGCGCCGCTCAGGAAGGCATTGCGCGCCTGGTCCACCAGCGCGGCGACCTCGGCCGGCTCGGGCGACACCGACAGCGTGCCCGTCACGACGCGTCCATGGTCGAGCAGGTCGCCTATGAGGCCGCGCATCCGATCCGCCTGCTCGTTGATGACCCGAAAGAACTGCAGCATCTCGGCCGGCTCGGGTGGCGGCGAGGCGTCCAGCACGGTGGTCGCCGAGCCCTTGATCGATATCAGCGGCGTCCGCAGCTCGTGGCTCACGATGCTCAGGAACTCGGCGCGCACCCGCTCCAACTCCTCCAGCGGCGCCAGGTCCTGCAAGGTGACCACCATCGATTCCACCGCCCCGTCCGCCGTACGGATCGGCGTGGCGTTGACCAGGGTGGTGACGCTGCGGCCGTCGGGAAGCGAGAGCGTCATCTCCTCGGCGCGCACCGTCTCGGCGCTGTTCAACTGCTGCGCCATCGGAAACGCCGCCAGGGAGACCTCGCGCCCGTCGGCTCGCCGGCAGGTGACCAGCTCCAGCAGCTCTTCGGGAGGGCGCCCCGGCATGTTCAAGCCCTCGACGATCCGCCGCGCCTCGCGGTTGAACGACACCGGCTCGCCAGCCCCGCCGAAGACCACGACGCCCACCGGCGAGGTCTCGATCAGGGTCTCCAGGTCGGCCCGCACCCGCCGCTCGTCGCGGTGTGCGCGAGCGTTGGCGATGGCGGTCGCAGCCTGGGAGGCGAACAGCATCAGGACCTCCTCGTCGGCGTCGGTGAACTCTCGCGCGCCCTCCTTCTCGGCGAGAAAGAAGATGCCGACGTGGTCGTCGCGATGCCGCATCGGCGTGCCCAGCATCGTCTTCGACCGCATCAGATCGGAGGAAAAGCCGAGCGCGCGGACATAGACGGGCAGGTCCGACAGCCGCAACGGGGCCTTGAGGTCGCAAAAGTGCTTGAGCAGCCGCGGCCCTTCGGACCAGTCGACCATCTGCTGCTTCTCGGCCGGGGTGAAGCCGGAGGTGACGAACTCCTGGACGTTCCCTGCGTCGTCAACGGTCGTGATAACCCCGTAACGGGCGCCGGCCAGGGCGCAGGCGCTGTCGACGACCTCCTGCAGAACGGTGTCGAGGTCGAGGCTCGAACTGATGCGCAGGACGGCGGCGCTCAGCCGGGAGACGCGTTCCTCGAGCGACTGTATCTGTCGCCGCAGTGCGGCGGAACTGTCCTTCACTGGTTCACCTCACCGGCCCGACTATCGTTGCCTACGGCTCCGTTTCCGCAATTATCTCTTTTCTATCGCGCACTGTATGCACGATATCATGATTACATCACTGAAATCCTGCTACGATCACGCTTCCGGTTTCAGCACATGTGGATCGACGGGCGCGAGACGGGACGCGATGACCGTGCCACGGCGGATGCGACGTGCTACCCGTCGCGTTGCGCGCGGCCGGCGCGGTGCGCGTCGCGGCGGGATTGCAGCCGGAGCGGGTCCGCGGGCAGGTTCACGAGAAGTACCGGACCGTCATGCGGGAGTGCGGCATGACGGTGGCGGATATCCGGTAGCATGGAGCACCCTGGCCTGTCGGCCGACTTCCGAACCAGGTACCGGCTGGTGGCCGCGGCTCTGCGCGGCACGGCCGGCGACAGGAACGTCGCCGCCCTCCACGCACGCACCCTCGCCGCGGATGCGCTCGAGGAGGCCGCCGGTCTCCTGCGGGAGCGCGGCCGCGACGACCGTGTGCGGGCGCTCGTGAACCGGGCCATTCGGCGCGCCGGGCTCGCCGCCGACCTCGAGGGCTGAACTGCCGGCGCCGCACCGACGCGACGTTCCGGAATCCTCGAACACGCCTTCCCGCGGTCACTGCAACGAGAAGGCGACCAGCTCCGCGATTCTCTCCTCGTCCAGCGCCGCCACGACCAGGTATTGCCGCCCGCCCGCCATGTAGGTGATCGGGAATCCGGTGGTCGGTCCACCCGGCAAAGGAATCTCGTGGACGACCGCACCCGTTCGCTTGTCGTAGGCGCGGAGCACCGGCCCCCCGCGTTGTCCCTCGCCCGCAAACAGCAGGGTGGACGTCGCAAGCAGCCCGGAGCTCTGCGTGAGAATCCCCGTCTGCGGCACGTCCACACCCTGCAGGTCCGGATGCTGCCGGATGTACTCCGGCGTCTCGCCGTGCGGGATCTGCCACAGCATCTCTCCCGCGGTCAGGTCGATCGCGGTGATCCGGCCGTAGGGAGGCTTCAGCAGAGGCAGGTCGCGGACGGTCGGCACGCCGCGGGCGAACGAAATGTGGTAGCGCACGCCGGTTCCTTCGGTACCGTCCGTCAACCCGAACACCGTCGGCCGGGTCTGCGACGGCACGAAAAGCAGACCCGCCTCGACGTCCACCGCACCGCTCGGCCAGTTGACGCCGCCGCCCGCGCCGGGGAGCCCGATGGTCCCGAGATTGACGCCCGGCTCGATCAGGGACGGCGGGGTGTAGAGGGGCCCGAGCCGGTATTGCTCCACGATCCGCAACGCCTCGGCACGCAGCTCGGGCGTGAAGTCGATCAGGTCGGCCTCGGTGACGCCCTGGCGTTCGAACGCGGGCGGCCTGGTGGGAAAAGGCTGGGTAGGAGACGCCCGTTCGCCCGGCATATCCGACGGCGGCACCGCCCGCTCCTCGATCGGCCACACGGGTTCGCCCGTCTCGCGGTCGAGGACATAGGCGAACCCCTGCTTCGAGAGCTGCACCAACGCCTTGATCGGGACCCCATCGACCTCGATGTCCGCGAGGATGGGAGCGGCAGGGATGTCGTAGTCCCAGAGCTCGTGATGGGTGAGCTGGAAGTGCCACGCCCGCTCGCCGGTCTCGGCGTCGAGCGCCAGCACGGAGTTGCCGAAGAGGTTGTCGCCCGGCCGATAGCCGCCGTAGTAGTCGTTCGTGGGCGTCTCGGTGGCCACGTAGAACAGGCCGAGCTCGGGGTCCGCCGTCACCGGCGCCCAATGCCCGACGTTGCCCGTGTACTTCCAGGAGGCATCGAGCAGTTCCGGACGCTCCCG
This sequence comes from Acidobacteriota bacterium, assembly GCA_009861545.1. Lineage (NCBI taxonomy): Bacteria > Pseudomonadati > Acidobacteriota > Acidobacteriota bacterium. The sequence continues at coordinate 81,295 of VXME01000067.1, forward strand.
CACCCAATCGTGGGTGCCGGTGGGCACGTTCCACAGAGACTCGTCCGCCGCCAGCCAGGTCTCGACGCCGAACTCACCTTCCCTGGGGACGGTGTTGAAACGCCAGAGCGTCCGGCCCGTGCGGGTGTCGTAGGCCACCACGTCGCCGGGCATGTTCATGGGCCAGACCTCGTTGGGAGAGGCCCGGGTGGGAATGCTGCCGGTATGCAGCGAGATCGAGGCCACGAGCGCGTTGCCGAGAATCGCGGGCGGCGACGTATTGGCCACGCGGCCCGCCCGCTCCGCGGCCGGGCGCTCGCTCCAGCGCAGGTCGTCCATCATGTCCACGACGCCGGCCGTGCCGAAATCCGTCACGAGATTCCCCGTCCGGGCGTCGAGGGCCGCCAACTGGAAGCTCGGCGTCACCACGAAGATGCGCTCGTCCCCCGCCCCGTCGGTCCAGTAGGACACGCCGCGCCCGGCGCTGCGCGCCACCGGCTCGATGATGTCGCCCCACCGGCGCTCGTTGTCGCCCGGGTGCCAGTTCCAGATGGGCTCGCCGCTGGCGGCATCGAGGGCAATCACGCTGCGCTGGTTGCCGATGGTCGTATACAGGACCCCGTTGACCACGATCGGACTGATCTGCGTCCGGCCGGATGGCGGGGGCGTTCCCTGGTCGCGCGCGCTCCAGCGCCAGGCCACCTCCAGATCGCCGACGTTGCCGGCATGAATCTCGTCGAGCGGCGAGTAGCGGGTGGCGCCCGCGTCCGCCCCGAACACACGCCATTCGCCGCTGGCGGCGCCGTCCTGCGCGCTCACGCCAACGGTTCCCACACACGCGACGGCCGCGATCGCCGCCCAACGGATCACCGCACGCCGACCGGAAAGCGTTTTGGACATGGCGAGAACATGGCACAAATCGTTTCGGAACGTCAAAACGCCGCCCGCCCATTCTGCGGCGGAAGCTACTAGAACGTGAGCCTCATGCCGACCTGAATCTCGCGGGCCGAGAACGCCGAGTCGATCAAGCCGAACTCCGTGTCGTTCGGATCGTGGCGATTGGCGACGCCCAGTCCGCCGACACCGGAAATGCTGCCGACGTTGAAGTTGGTGCGATTGAGGACGTTGAAGAAATCGATGCGCAACTGCGCCCGCGCCGACGGTGAGAACCCGAGAGGAACGTTCTTGCGGAGCCCGACATCCAGCGTCGCGTACCACGGCCCGCTGATGGGCGACATCGGCAGCGTCCCGGCCTCGAGCATTTCCGGATTCCGAAAGAGATCGGGATCGAGCCCGCCCCCCTCGGCCAGCAGGCCGGGATCGAACAGACTCACCCCGCCGTCCTCGAGATGGTAGACGCCGGTCTGACGCTGCAGCTCGTCGACGTCGATGCCGGTGAGATGCACCGTGTTGGTCATCGCTCTGCTGCCGCCGCGGTTGATGGTGCCCCGTCCGGAGACGATGTTGATCGCCTCGCCCGAATGCATTCGGACGAATCCGCTCAAGTCCCAGCCACCGACGACCGCGCTCAGCGCGCCGCGGTTGTTCATCCAGCGCCGCCCTTCGCCGACGGGGATCTCCCACACCCAATTGGCGTTCAGGGTGTGCGTGATGTCGTACCAGGGACGCATGACCTCCAGCTCGGGCTGGGCGTTGTCGAAGAGCGCGCGGAAATTCGACTGGCTGCCGGCGAAATCCGTCGTTACCTGGCCCCACGTGTAGTTGAACTGCGCGGTGAGTCCCGAGCGCCAGGCCCTGCGGACCTCTAGCTGGAGCGCGTCGTACTCGGAAAACGCGTGGTTGCCGACGACGTCGCCGACGAAGGTATTCGGATTGGTATAGAAGTAGCCTATCGGCAGCGTTGCGCCGAACCGCTCCCCGCCTTCCCCGTTGAAGAAGAAGATCCGGTTGGGGGCCAGGAAGCCCCCGATGTACTGTCCGATCTCGCCGTTTCTGATCCAGTTCTGAACGGCCCCCGACTGCAGGAAGCCGCCGAACCCCAGCCGCGGGAAGACCCGCAGCGCTTCGCCGATCCCGGGGTCGCCGTTCGCGGCGAGGTTCCGCTGCGCCCGCCTGAAGTCCTCCACGAAGGCGTCCGGCAACAGGACCTGGTTCAGGTCGACGGCGCGGAGCAGGTCGTTGCCGCGGTTTCCGACATAGCGCACCTCGACCGCGGTATCCGGCAGGAGTTGATACTGCAGCCCGACGTTCCATTGCTGGACGGACGGGGTGCGCAGGTCGGGATCGAACGTAAACAGGGCGGCCGTGGAATCGGCCAGGATTCCATCGCGCGCGGTCCGGGGAATGTTGAACTCGGGCGCCTCGACGGGAACCAGCCCCGCGCCGCTCACCGTGCCGCCGACCCCCGGCAGCACGACGGTCTGGCTCAGGCCGGCATTGGCGCCGAGCGCATTCGATACGGTCGTCATGTTGTTGTCGAGCACGTAGTTCAGCGAGTACCCGGCCCGCACGACCAGCTTGTCGGTCAGTTGCCGGGCCACGCCTATATTCGGAGCGAAGTTGTTCCTGTCGCTGTTGAAGAAAGGCCTTCCATTCGCCGATCCGGCGAAGTCGACGACAGCGTTCGGGTCGAGCACCGCCTCGACGCCACCCACCGGCAACAGGGCCAGGCCTTGCGTCTCCTCCGGGACGGTGTGGAGCTCCCACCTGAGGCCGAAAGTCAGGCTGGTCTCCGGGGTGATTCGCCAAGTGTCTCCCGCATAAAAATGCATGAAATTCTGGCTAAGAATGCGTCTCCTCGTTGCTCCGTCCACGTACCCCGAGGTCGTCGAGACGACGTTGAAGGTCCGATCCGCTTCGTCGACGACTCCGCCGAGCGTCGCCAGCAACCCCGAGGCCGTGTCCAGCTCGTCGGAAGAGATCCCGCCGGGGAACAACCCGGGCACGAGCGGGTCCGGCCTTCCAGGGCCGAAGCCGAGCGAGTAGGTCGGCAGCAGTCCCGCGTCGTTGTAGGCGTTGACTTGCGTCCACCGTGCGCCCCCGCCCACCTTGATGGTGTGCGCTCCCGCGACCCAGGTCAGGTTGTTGCTGAGCTCCAGATTGCGGTCATCGCGACCCTGATCCAGGAAACTCCGGACGGGATTCGAGAGTACCGGGAAGCTCAGGCGATAGCCGTCGGGAAAGGTCTCGTTGTTGGCGAACCAGACGCTGGAGGCCTTGTAACCGATGAGCGCTTCGTTCACGGCGTTCTGGCCGAGCGCGCTCGTCAGGCCGAACGAGCCGAGCATCCGCCACGAACCCTGGCCCGCCCCGGGCCGCCCCGGAAACACGGAACCGATGTTGTTGAACACGGAGTTCGGCGTGTCCAAGCTGTACCGATGAAACGTCCCCTTCAGCGACTGGGTCGGGTTCACCACGTAGTCTCCGCGAAACACCAACAGCCGGCCGTTGGAGCTGTCGGGGCTGTTGAATCGGTACCCGGCCGTGTTCCGTCCGTCGCCCACGCTGGCGTCGTTGTGCCCCGGCGTCGAAGCGACCAGTGACTGCATGGCCGGATCGGGGGCGATGCCCGCCAGGTTGAACAGGTTCACCGAGGCCACCTGGCCGTTATCCTGCCTGACGTAGCTGAAGTCGCCGCGCCGCGCGGGGTCCGTCAGGACCGTGCGTACCACGGACGCGGAGCTCGGCACTCGCTGTTCTTCGTAGTTGAGGAAGAAGAACGCCTTGTTCCTCACGATGGGACCGCCGACGTTGAAGCCGAAATCGTGTACCCGCTGCCGCTCTTTGTCGATGCCGGCGGCCTTGTTGAAGAAGTTGGTGGCGTTGAACGCCTCGTTCCGGTGATAGTAGAAGACCTCGGTGCCGAGCGAGTTGCTTCCCGAGCGGGTGACGAAATGGGTCTGCGAGGCACCCAGGCCGTCGTCGACATCCGCATTCCCGGTCGTGATGCTGATCTCCTCGATAAAGCTCTCCCTGACGGGCAAGTCACCGAACATGGCGTCGGTCCGAATGAACGTGTCCTGATTGTTGACCCCGTCCAGCGTGTAATTGTTGAAGGTCCCTCGCGTGCCGTTGATGGACGCGGTGCGCGCGCCGGCCGGGCCGGTCACCCCCGCCTGGGTGAGTGCGAGCTGCGTGACGCCCCGGCCGTTCAGGGGCAGGTCCCGGACCTGCTCCCGGCTGAGGTTGGTGTTCAGCTCCGCGTTGGCCGTGTTCAGCAGCGACTGCGGCCCGGCCGCCGCCACGACCACGGTCTCGGCCACCGCCCCCACCTCGACGACGATATCGATGGACGTGGGCGCGTTCAGGGCCACCCGGACGTCCTCGACCACGGTCGTCGCGAAGCCCGCGGCGCCCGCCGCCACCCGAAAGGTCCCCGGGGGCATCCGGGGGAACAGATAGAGTCCGCGCTCGTCCGTGATGGTCTCCCACACGATGCCCGTGTCGACCTGCGTCATGAGCACGAACGCCCCTGGAATGACGGACCCGGTTTCGTCCTGTACCGTCCCCTCCACTCTCGACGTGAGAGGCTGCGCGGCCGCCGGAACTACCGCGGCGAGCACGATTCCCGCTACCAACGCAATTGCCGTCCTGCCGCCGATTCGAGCCGTGTGCCGCAAGGGGATTCTCCTGAACGTCGTTGCCTCGACGCCGCTTCGTCGAAAGTGCTGTCCCGAATTTTGTACGCACGAATTCTACAGCCGGCCAGTCGTGTGACGGAAGCCCGGAAGGCCCGGCGGTCGCGCGGCGCTCGAACCGAGATGCTGCACGGGTACGGTCAGGCCGTCTCAATACACGCGGAGCGGCGCGCCGGAGGCGGCGACGGCGGCCCGCCTGGCGTGGCGGTCGAGGATCTCCAGCGCCGCCCGACCGGTCTCGCCGAGGTCCGAGGTCCAATCGTTCACGTACAGATCGACGTGCTGGAACATCACCTCGTCGGTCAGCTCCTGGGCGTAGCGGCGCATGGTGGGAACGGTCTCGGCGCGATGGGCCCGGGCATGCGCGAGTGAATCGCGGATGACGGCGCTCACGGTCCGAATCGTCTCGGGGCCGAGGGCGTGCCGCGCAAGGATGCCGCCGAGGGGCAGCGGCGCCGCGGTGGCCTCCTCCCAGACCGCGCCGAGGTCCTCGACGCAAGCGAGGCCGTGCGCGCGCCAGGTGAAGCGGCCCTCGTGGATGCAGACGCCGAAGTCGGCGGCGCCGGCCTCGAGCGCGGGCATGATGTCGGAGAACACCACCTGCTCCACGGCGCCCTCGCCCGTGTGGAAGAGCTCGTAGAGCAGGGTGGCGGTGGTGTGGGCGCCCGGACACAGCACGCGCGCGGGTCGCGGGTCGCCGCCCGGTCGCGGGACCGGTTCGCGGGGATGGGTGCCGGGGCGCGCGGCGAGCAGCAGCGGCCCTACGCCGAAACCGAGGGCCGAGCCGACCGGCAGCACGCCCAGCGTGCCGCGCAGAAGGAGGGCCGCGTGAAAGCTCGCCTTCGCGACGTCGAAGTCGCCGGCGAACAGCCTCCGGTTCAGCTCCTCGACATCGAGCAGCTCGACGCGGAAGTCGAGGCCGCGCGGGTCCACCCTCCCTGCCAGAATGCCGTGGAAGGCGAACGTGTCGTTCGGGCAGGTCGAGATGCCCAGATGAATCGGAGTCACGCCGTGTCGCTCCAGGCGGGCCGCTGCAGCAGGTCGGCCGCGACGAGCCAGGCGGCGTCGAGCGCTTCCGGAATCTGCCAGCGCTCGAACCGGCGGTCGCCGACCGCGTTCGAGATGCCGCGGACGATGGCCACGGGCACCTCCGCGAGACGGCAGGCCAGCGCCACCGCGAAGCCCTCCATGTCCTCGGCCGCCGCGCCGGGAAACAGCGCCCGGCGCTCGCGGGCCTCGGCATCGGTCGCCGAGGCGGTGCACACCGTCAGGAGCGGGCCGGCCGCTGGCGGCACGGGATGGGCGAGCGCGAGCGCCTCCGGCCCGTCCGCCTCTCCCCCGCCGCTCCGCGGCCAGTGGCGGAACCCGAGGGCCGGGGCCGGCACGAAGGAGGCCACGCCGACGCCGACGCCGTGCATCAGGACCGACGGGAAGACGGCCGCCGTGCCGACCGGAAGCCCGTCAGGGTCGAACGTGCCGGCGATGCCGACGAGAACGACCCGCTCGGGCTCGTGGGCCGCGATGGCGTCCCGGGCCCGCGCCGCCGCCGCCACCGGCCCGAAGCCGCACAGCTCGCACGGCGCATCCACGCCGAAACCTCGCTGCCGGGCCAGGTGACGGCGCTCGATCTCGGTGGGGACCAGCACCAGCGTGTTGGGAGCGGCATCCGGCATGACGCGAAATGATCCTCCGACAACGAACGGCGTGAAATCCACGACGAAGGAATGCCGACGGATCCACCCCCAAGGGGCAGCCGGACACTGACTTGTCATCGTAGCGTATCCAAGATCTCAAGCTGTTCACCTGGCGTACCGGAGCGAGCGTGGAGGTCGACGGCGCGACTGGGAGATTCTTCGACTCGTCGGGTCAGTACCGGAACAGGTACTGGAACTTCACGAACACCGCCCGGTTCGTCCGCTGGCGCCCGAGCACCCGCAGCTCGCGGCCGCCGACGTCGTGCCAATCCGACAGGTCGCCGTCGATCAGGTCGGCCTGCTGGTAGTGGTCGTCGTATCCGGCGTAGAGCACCGTGCCGGCGTTGACACGGTAGGTGAGCAGGAAGTTGAGGTCGAGCGTTCCGACCAGGGTGTTGTACTCGCTGATGTTGCGGAAGAGCAGCCGGTTGCTGAACTGATACGTCGTCAGCGCGCGGAAGATCCGGACGTCGAACACCTCCTCGCTGCCGCGGCGCGGGTCGGTGAACCGGTTCGTGGTGACGTTGACGGCGGACTGCAGGCGCGGGACGGGCCGCAGGATGACGCGCGCCGTGATGCCCTGCTCGCGGCCCAGGTAGGGGGTCCGCGTGTGGAAGAGAATCTGCTCGCCCCGGCGGTATTCCAGCGACACGCCGACGCGCCGGCTCGTATCGACCCGGCCGAAGACCCGGGCGCGCGTCTTGACGAAGTCGATTCCACCGAAGCGCTCCAGCTCGCGCCGTACGTTGCTGGCGGCGAACATGTTCCTGAACAGCGCGAAGTTGATGCCGGCGTCGGCGACCTCGTCCTGCAGCACGCCCGCGAAGTCGTAGTTGCGCCCGTAGACGAACTCCGGCCCCCAGTTGCGGAGCCAGTTCTCCGGCCACCAGCGGTAGCCGCCGGTCACGGACGTGTAGCGCTGGTCGGTGCGCCGGACGAACCCGACGTCGGTCCGGAAGTCGGGCGACAGCGCATACGAGGACAGCGAGTAGCGCAGATTCCGGCCGCGCTTGTTGAATACCGCGTCGACCAGGTAGCCGCTCGTCTTCGCCCCCTGTTGGTCCTGGTGATCGGTCCCCATCGCGCGGAACGCGACCGAGTGGGTGTCGCCCAGGCGGAAGTTCGAGTCCATGCCGGCGAGCCGGCTGTGCCCGCCGAGCAGCTCCCGGTTGGTGAAGATCGTGCCGACGTGCGATTCGGCGTACAGGTCGTAGCGCGCCCGGCCGACGAAGGTGTCGGCCGATGACCCGAACGCGGGATCCGTCGCATCGTCCAGGTTGCCGGGCTCCGCGTCGCTGGCGTACAGCACGCCCACGCTGGTCCGTCCGACCTTGCCGGTCAGCTTGGCGCCGAACGCGGGATCGACGATGCGCCGGGTGTGGACCGCCGTGATCGGCGCCCGGACGGCGAAGATTTCGGCGCCCTCCAGGAAGAACGGCCGCAACTCGGGGTAGAAGAGCGCGAAGCGCTGGTTGACCTCGATCTGCGGCAGGTCCGACTCGACCTGCGAGAAGTCGGGGTTGAACGTGACGTCCGCGGTGAGGTTGGACGTCACCCCGTACTTCAGGTTCAGGCCGCCCTCGGGGGACGGGTCCCGGTCCCGGAAGCGGCCGGTGGCGCGGTCGAGCGACCCGAAGCGGATCGTCGTGAAGGTCGGCAGCAGCTCCAGGTTGTGGCTGCGCGACAGGTCCGTCATCCCCTCCAGTACGCCCATCTGCGGCAGGAAGCCCGCGATGTCGCGCGAGGTGGGCGACCAGACGTCCGCCTCGTCCCGGCCGCCGATGATGCGTGCGATCTGCAGCCCCCAGCGGTGGGGCGCCCCGGCCTCCCGGCGCGGATAGCGCAGGCTCTTGAAGGGAATCGCCAGCTCGGCGACGAAGCCGTCGTCGACCAGCTCGGCCGCCGAGTCGAACAGCACGTCCCAGGAGGCGTCGCCGCGCGGCACGCCGAAGCGGCCGCCCCCGAGCGCGCCCGCCTGCAGGATCGCGTCCCCCTGCACGCCGTAGCCGTTCACCGTGAACACGTACGCCCGCTGCTGGTCGAGGAACGGGTCGAAGTAGATCAGAAACAGGTCGTCGTCGATCGACTCGTCGCGGTCCCGCCGGTTCGCGCGGATCATGCCGGGATTGGAATAGTGCGCGTACAGGCCGACGTAGATGTTGGCGCTGTCGTAGGCAAGGTAGATGTCGCTCGGCTCGCTCGCCGGGATCCCGTCGAACGGCCGGCGTTGCACGAGCTGGGTGATGTGGGCGGCGTCGCGCCACAGCGGTTCGTCGAGGCGGCCGTCGATCACCGGCGGCTCGGCCAGCCGCGGGGGGCGCACGACGGGGCGGCCGGTCAGCACGCCGGCGTCCACCGCCCTGTCCGCGGTCTGCTGCGTCGCGGGAGTTGACTGGCCGTAGGCGGCGGCCGGAACACCGACGGCGACGATGGCGACACTACAGACAGCCAGGAGTCTGCGCCGCAGGACGTAGCGCCGCCGTGGATGACGCCGACCTGGCGCCAATTGGTAGTGCAACGCAGTGTCGAGGCGTTGCGTCGCCGGGTGAAGGCAGGGCGCCTCTCGCCACGAGCTGCCAGATACCGGCCGCCGGTCCAGGGGGACGTGCGCCACATCAACCGCCCGGCTCATTGTGGTCCACCCGGAGTCGTGCATGCCACCGGCGGAGCCCGTTCGTGCCGCCACAAGTCCCTTGACCCCGTTCCCGATGCGGCTCACGATGGCTGAATGGAGACCTGGATGTTCGTCGTCGGCGTGGTCGCGATCATTGGTACCCTCGGCGGGCTCATTGGATTGCTCATGCGCCAGAACAGTCAGGCGCACGCATTGATCGGCGTACGGATTGACGACACCCGCCACGACCTCGGCAAACGCATTGACGCGACCGACAGGCGAGTCGATGACCTCCGCACCGATCTTGCCCAGCGGATGGACGCGACCGACAAGCGAATCGATGACCTCCGCACCGATCTTGCCCAGCGGATGGATGCGACCAACCAGCGGCTCGACGACTGCGCGCCATCCTGCAGGTCCTCGTTCAACCGCCGACCAGCCAGTAAGTGCGGCCGTTGCAAAGGCCACTCCGATCGTCCTTGAGGCGCCGGGTGCTTGCTACTCGTGCCTGCATCGCCTACTGTCAGCGCATGCAATACACGATTCGCGGCGTCCCGGCGGTCGTGGACGACGCCTTGCGCATGCGTGCACGCGAGACCGGCAAGAGCCTGAACGAGGTCGTCATCGACGCGCTGGCGGAGGGTGCGGGAGTGACCCGGGCGCCGCGCAGGAGGCGGGATCTGACCGACGTGGCCGGTACGTGGGACGCCGACGCGGCGGTCGAAGCCGCCCTCGCCGCGCAGGACGAACCCGATCCGGATCTCTGGCGATGAGAGTCGCGCTCGACACCAACCGCTACGTCGATCTCAGCAAGGGGCTGACGGAAACGGTCGCGCTGCTGGAGGCGGCCGTGGAGATTCTGCTGCCGTTCGTGGTGCTGGGCGAGTTGCGGGCCGGATTCGCGCACGGTAGGCGCACCGCCGAGAACGAGCGACTCCTCCGGCGCTTTCTCATGAAGGACGGGGTGCGCGTCCTGTACGCGGACGATCAGACGACGCGGCACTACGCCGCCGTCTACTGTCAGCTCCGGAAACAGGGCACGCCGATTCCCACGAACGACATGTGGCTGGCGGCGCTCGTTGTGCAGCACAACCTGGTACTGCACGCGCGGGACAGGCATTTCGACCACCTTCCGCAGTTGGCCCTGGTCTGACGCCGGTGCAACCAGCATCCACATGTGAGAAGATGCCGAACGCGACGGAATCCGCCCCCGCGCAGGGGCAGGGAGGTGCCACCGTGCAACCGTTTCCTGTTCGCCGTCTCTCCGGGATTGGGCTGCTCGCCTGCGGATGCCTCCTCCTCGCGGTCGCCACTGCCTCCGGCCAAGCCCGGCAGCGCACGACCTCCATCAGCGGCATTCCCGCCCTGGAACCTCCGTCCCAGCCGGTGGTGCTGTACAGCAACGACGTGCCCCGGATCCGGGTCGTGCCGATCGTGACGGGGCTCTCCCATCCATGGGGCCTCGCGTTCCGCCGCAACGGCGACATTCTCGTCACCGAGCGCAACGCGGGCACCCTGCGGCTGATCCGCGACGGCGTGCTCGACCCGCGGCCCGTTCCCGGCGTCCCGGAGGTCTACAAGGGGACCCGGCTGGCCGGCCTGATGGATATCGCCCTGCACCCGGACGACGATCGCATCGTCTATCTGACCTACTCGAGGCCGGCGGAGCAGGACGGCCGGCGCGGCGCGGTGATCGCGCTGGCGCGCGGGCGGCTGGACGCGGGCGCGCTGACCGAGGTTCGCGACATCTTCGTATCCGAGGGATTCGGCCGCGGGGTCGCGGCGTCGCGCGTCACGTTCGGGCCGGACGGCAAGGTCTACATGACGATCGGCGGCGCCATCCGCTCGCGGACCACCGGGCTGCGCGCCCAGGACCCGGGCGAGCACGTCGGCAAGGTGGTGCGCCTGAACGACGACGGCAGCGCGCCAGCCGACAATCCCTTCGTCGGCGAGCCCGGCTACCTGCCCGAGATCTACTCGATGGGCCACCGCAATCAACTCGGTCTGACCTTCCACCCCGAGGATGGAACGCTGTGGGCCAGCGAGAACGCCCCGCAGGGGGGCGACGAGGTCAACGTCATCCTCCCCGGCCGCAACTACGGCTGGCCGCTCGCCTCCGACGGCCGGGAGTACACGGGCGTGCGGGTGTCGGACACGCCCTGGCTAGCGGAGTTCGAGCGGCCGGAGATCCTGTGGTGGCCGTCGATCGCGCCCTCGGGCCTGACCTTCTACGACGGCGAGCACTTCCCTGCTTGGCGCGGCAACCTGTTCGTGGGCTCGATGACCGTCGGCCGGATGCAACGGACCGGCCACCTCGAACGGATCGTGTTCAACCGGCGGGGCGAGGAGATGGGGCGCGAGTGGCTGCTGGCCGAGCTGAAGCAGCGGATCCGCGACGTCCGGCAGGGACCGGACGGGTACCTCTACGTGCTGACGGAGGAGGACAACGCGGCGTTGTTGCGCATCGAGCCGGCCCGGGCCTTCACCGGGCTGCCGGGAAGCGTGCAGCCGCACCGGCGCCTGCGCGAGCCGCGCATCGCGCCGTTGCCGGCCGCCGGGTGGACGGACGAGCAGCGGGCGCTGGTGGAACGCTACGCGCCGGACGGCGAGCCGGGCAACGCGTTACGGACGCTGGCGCGCGTGCCGGCGCTGGCCGATCGCATCTTTCCGTTCATGCACTACGTGGCGAACGAATCGACGCTGTCGCCGCGGCACCGCGCGATCCTGATCCTGCGCACGGCGTGGCTCGCCCAGAACGCCTACCTGTGGGCCGAGCATGCCGCCCGCGCCGCGGACGCCGGGCTGACGCCGGAGGAAGTATTCTCCGTCGCCGAAGGGCCTTCGCAGGAACGCTGGGAGCCCTTCGAGAACGTGCTCGTCGGCCTCCCCGACCAGTTGTTCGGCAACTCGTCGATCAGCGACGAGACCTGGGGCCTCCTGCTGGAGGAATACGACCTGCACAACCTCATGGACGCGGTGGCGACCGTGGCGGACACCACCACGGTGTCCATCCTGTTCAACGCGCTCGGCGTCCAGACCGACGACGGCGCCCAGGCCGAATTGCCGGTGGACGACGTCGCCTACCGGGTCGTCGTGCCGGCCCGCGAGCCGCCGCTGGCGGCGCCGCGCGTCGAGCCGGTGGAGGGAGACGGCCTGCGGGTCTCGCGCACCCTCCGCCGCCACGCGGCGCTGGCCGACGCCTGGTACACGAACCCCGGCTACGTGATGAACCCGGAGCGGTCCGGTCTGACGCCGCACGACCGGGAGCTGCTGATCCTGCGCACCGGGTGGAACGCGCAGTCCGTCTACGAGTGGGCCAAGCACGTGGGCAGCGTCGGCCGGGCGCGCGACCACGGCCTCGATCCGCACTGGATCGCGCAGGGCCACGACGCGGCGGGCTGGAACGAGAACGAACGACTGCTCATCGACGCCGCCAACGAGATGTACCGCGACACGACCGTCTCGGACGAGACCTGGGCAGCGCTGGCCGAGCGCTACACCGAGCACCAGATGATGAGCATCGTCGCCACCGCCGCCCGCTACCGGAAGGTGTCGATGGTCCTCAACGCGCTCGGCGTGCAGCCGCTGCCGGACGACGAGCGGTTCCCGGTGCTGGCGGGGTACTAGAGGAGTCTGCGCCGCTAACGCCAGTCGGCGTCCGGCATGATGCGTCGCATGAACTGGTCGAACAGCGGCACGGTAAAGTCGGTATCGCCGTGGCCGGGGCTCCAGACCATGCCCTTGGTGATCAACTGGCTTCTCGTCGGGCCGAGCGACGTCACAGGCTTGCCCAGAACGTCTGCGATGTCGCCCGACCGATGAGGTCCCGTACCCAGTTCGGCCATCGCCCTCAGGTATCGCCGCTCGGAAGGTGTCAATCGGTCGAATCGCACGCGAAAGAAGCTGTCGTCGAGCGCGGCAGTGGCCGCCTGAGTGGCTCGTTCGACGTCGGCCAGGTCGATGGGCGACGTATCGGCGGCATCCCAGGCATGCTTGCCCCATTCCTGCAGAAAGTACGGATAGCCGCGAGTAGTCTCGACGATGTGTCGCAAGGCTGCCTCGTCGACCGTCACACCCTCCGCCTGTGCAGGCTTTTCGATGGCTTCTCGCGCCGCTTCCTGGCCGAGAGGTCCAACCTCGGGGAAGTCGAACAGCCGCTCCGCGTACGATCTCGCACGTCCCGTGCGGGCGCGCAACTGCGGCAGTCCGGCGCCGACCAGCACGACCGGCGATTGACGCTGCGTGACACGGTGCAGGGCAGTGATGAGCGCCGCAAGCTCCCCCTCATCCACGTACTGAAGCTCGTCCATGAAAACCGCAAGAACCGTGCCTGCTTCCTTCGCGGCCGTTCCGGCCGCCAACAGCAACTCCGACAAGTCCTGCGAGAGATCGCCGTTGTCAGCCAGTCCGGGCTCCGGAGCCAGATCGAGCCCGACTTCGATGTCCTGGTACTTCACCTTGAGAGCCTTGGCGAAACCGGCCAGCCCCCTCAGCGCCCGCTGAGCCAGATCCCGCGCCTTGGCATGTCGCGACAGCCTCAGTAGCACCTGCCGGAGCCGGGGCGCCAGAAGCGCGGGTAGCGACCGCCCCTCGGGAGCCTCGACGAACAAGGCGTGAAGGTCTGTTCCCTCCGCCTCTTCCCGCATGCGGTCGAGCAGAACGGTCTTGCCGACCCCACGCAGGCCCACCATCAAGAGACTCTTGGTCGGACGACCGATTCGGACCCGCGCCAAGGCGACACGGACCGTTTCGCGCAGCTCATCCCGGCCCGCCAACTCAGGAGGAGGAGTGCCGGCGCCCGGTGCATAGGGATTGCGGATGGGATCCATGGGCGAGCTCGCGAGATCACTCAATTATATACATATTCTTAGATTTATGCATTTCGAGTAATTAAGATAATATACACCAAAGCTTGATCCCCCGGTCAGCTCGCGAGCGTCTGTACCTTCGTATGCCGATTGGTTCGCCCTTATGGACGCTCCGCGGTCGCGGAATCGAGATAGCGCCGGCCGAGAACGACCGTAGACCGGGCCACCGCGCGGTAGCGGCCGTCCGGCGTCTCCCTGGCGATCTCCGCCGACCGGGGCTCGGCCGGCAGGTCGGGCCCGTCCCGAAAGGCCTCGGTCAGCGGCCGTCCGGCCATCGTGGGCGCGGCGCTCAACCCGAGCAGGTAGAGGAACGTCGGAGCGAAGTCGACGTTGGACGTCGGCAGCGTGACCTCGATCCCCGAACGCAGGGCCGGACCCACCGCGATCAGCGTGTTGTGGATGTCCCAGGGGCTCGTGCTGCCGTGGCCCGCCGTACCGTTCGATGCGCTCGTGCCGCGGTAGCCGTACTCGTTCTCTTCGTCGGTCCACGCCGCCGAATAGAGGACGTCGGCGGAACGGGCATGGTCCCACCGCGCGGCGTCGAACGCCAACGTGCCGGGCGCCTGCGCGTCTCTCGTGAAGATGGCTCCCACCCGCTCCGAGCCCTGCAGCGCCTCGACGATTCCGCCCACTGGACCGGCATCCCCGTCCCGCACGTAGATCGCACCGCTACCCGCCACGATCCGCGGCGATCCGTCCGGCAGGGCGCCGGAGAACGGCGCGAGCAGGGCGTCGAGGTCGGCCGCGCCGGTGTATGTCGAGAAGCCGTGGTCGGAGGTCACCCAGATGTTCAACGATTCGAGGAGGTCCGCCGCGCGCAGGCCGTCCTGCAGGCGCCGGATCTCCTCGTCCACGGCGCGCAGGGACGCCACCGAGGCCGGGTGCCCGATGCCGTTGGCATGGGCCGTCGTGTCGGGATCGGTCAGCCACAGGACGGTAACCGCCGGATCGACCTGCTCGAGGCCGACCTCCAGGAGCGCGTCGACGATGTAGCGGTTGCGCTCGTGGCTGGGCGTCGCGAGGGAAGGCGGCGGGCCGAGCCGTTCCCGCACCGCGTCGCCGAGCGCCTCCGGCAGCGCGTACTCGTAGTGGATGATGCCGCCGCCGGCTACGGTGTGGTTCAGCAGGTACGACGATCCGCTGGAGCCCGCGCTGGCCACGAGCATCCGCCGCCCGGCGCCCTGCAGGCGCTCGCCCAGAGTCGGCGCGGTCAGCAACCGTCCGCCTTCCGCCTCCTCGATCCGCAGCAGGTTGTCCCGCTGGCCGGTGTTCAGGAACTGCGTCGGGTCGACCGCCGGAAAGAAGACCGCGTTGCCCATCAGCCCGTGCGTCTCGGGATAGGCGCCGGTCGAGATGGAGGCGGCGTTCACGCGCGTCACGGTCGGATACACCGCATGGTGGTCGGTGAAGACGACGCCGCGCTGACCCAGCGCATGCAGGTTCGGCATCACCTCCGGGGTGACGTAGTCGGGCCGCAACCCGTCGAGGACGACCAGCAGATGCCGCTGATCCGCACGCGCGGGAGGTTCCTGCTCGGGTTGCGCCGCCGATGGCCCACAGCCGGAGGCGAGGCACAGCAGGATGGCGAGCAACACGGAAACGACGCGGGACTCGGGCATGGTGCGGCTGTATCGTAGCGCGCTTCCCGATTCTCCGTACACGCGGACCGCCCGGCGCCGCGGCTCGAAGCGGCGGTCGGTGCGCGGTTCGTGCCGGCGTCTATAATCAGGTGATGGCGATGCCGACTCCGTCCCCGTCTTCCGCGCCCTCCGCAGCGTTGCGGGTCGAGCCGCTCACGCCGACCATCGGGGCCGAGATCACGGGCATCGACCTCGCCCGGCCGCTCGACGAGGCGACGCTGGCCGAGCTGAAGGAAGCCTGGGCGCGGCACCTGGTCCTCTTCTTCCGCGACCAGGAGCTGACGTTCGATCAGCACAAGGCGGTCGGCCGCCGCTTCGGCGAACTGCACATCCACCCGGCGGCGCCGAAGGATGCCGAGCACCCGGAGATCCTGGTCGTCCACGGCGACGACAAGGTGGAGTTCGTGGCGGGAAGCCTGTGGCACTCCGACGTCTCGTGCGACGTCGAGCCCCCGATGGCCAGCATGCTCCGGATCGTGCAGATTCCCCCGTCCGGTGGCGGCGACACGCTCTTCTCCAGCATGTATGCCGCCTACGAGGGACTCTCGGACCGCATGCAGCGGTTCCTCACCGGACTGACCGCCATTCACGACGGCGAGCAGTACTATCGGGGCCGCTACGGTGCGGGCACCCTCCGGGACGAAGACTACCCCTCGGCCGAGCACCCGGTCATCCGCACCCACCCGGTCACCGGCAAGCCCGCGCTCTACGTGAACCAGGGATTCACCACGCGCATCAAGGACCTGCCGCTCGCCGAGAGCGACGCCGTGCTGGCGTTCCTGTTCAAGCATTGCGCGCAGCCCGACTATCACGTCCGGTTCCGGTGGCGGGAGAACTCGGTCGCCTTCTGGGACAACCGCTGCACCCAGCATCTGGCAATCTGGGACTACTACCCCGAGACCCGCCACGGTTACCGCGTCACCATCCAGGGCGACGCGCCGTTCTACGACCCCGACCGCGGTCAGTGACGACCGGGTGCTTCTCCCGGGCGCGACCGGAAACGCCCTCCAACCGAACGAGTTCACGGGATGAGACCCGATTCCGCGCCGGACACGCGCGAAGAGCCATACCTGCTCGGAACCGACGCCGAGGAAAAGCGGCGGCTGGAGACGCAGCACCGGCTCTGGGCCGAGTGGGCGCACGACCTCTGGGACCGGGCCGGCTTCGGGCCGGGCGATCGCCTGCTCGATCTGGGCTGCGGTCCGGGATTCGCCGCTCTGGAGCTGGCGGAGCGCGTGGGCGCTCGGGGCCAGGTGCTCGCCGTGGACGAGTCCGCCCGCTTCGTCGGGTCGCTTGCCGACGAAGCAGACCGAAGGGGACTCACCCGGCTCGAGGCGCGGGTAGAGCGCGTGGAGGCGCTCAGGCTGCCACCCGATTCCCTGGACGGCGCCTTCGCGCGCTGGCTGTTCTGCTTTCTCCCCGACCCTCTGCCCATCATCGAACGAGTTGTGTCGGGGCTGCGGCCGGGGGGCCGGCTCGTGGTCTGGGACTACCTGAACTACAGGGCGACCGCGCTGTATCCCCGGAGCCGGGCGTTCGAACGCGTGCTCGCGGCGGTGGACGAGAGCTGGCGGCGCACCGGGGGCGACCTGAACGTCGGCGAGCGGCTCCCGGGACTCATCGCGGGCGCCGGCTGCCGCGTTCTGGAGCTCGTCCCGTTGTCTCGGTTCGCCCGGCCCGGCACGGCGCTGTGGCAGTGGCCCACGGGCTTCTTCTTCGGCTACGTGCCGAAGCTGGTGGAAGCCGGCTTGCTGACGGAAGCCGAGCGCGAGTCGTTCGAGGCGGAATGGCGCGAGCGCGAGCAGGACCCCGGCGCGTTCCTGTCGGCGCCGCCGATGATCGGGATCGTCGCCGAGAAGCGATAGCCCGGCGTCCCGCCGCAATGCCATTTCGCCGGGCCGGGGTTGCGACGAGCCTGTTCGCCCCGGCGCACCCGGCAACGACGGGCGTGGCGACAACCGATTGGCGGCGGCGGCCGACTGTGCAACACTACGGCTCATGATGGTGCGCTCCGGCGAATCCGGCGCCCTGCACCGGCGCCCACGGATGTCGCCGGGCGCGAATGCAAGGAGAAGACGATGAGCCATCGCAGTCTCGCGGCGTGGGTGATCGTGATCGCGCTCGGTTGTCTGGCGCCGGCTTCCGCGGCCGGGCAGAGCCAGATCGAGGACGCGGCGGACACGGCTTCGACGTGGACCATGCCGCGCCTGCCCGACGGCCAGCCGGATCTGCAGGGCTACTGGACGACCCAGACCTTCACGCCCCTCGAACGGCCGGAGTACCTGGGCGAGAAGGAGTTCTTCACCGCAGAGGAAGTGGCCGAGCTGAACGCGCAGTTGACGGCCGAGGGGGTCGATCCATCGGCGCGCAACGCCGTCGAGATCGAGGATCCGGAGGAACGGGAGCGGCGGCTGTACCAGGTCAACCGCGATCCCTCCTACGTCCATTACGACAACGAGATCTGGTTGCGCACGCCGGTGCCGAAGGGCCTGTCGACCCAGCGCACCTCGCTGATCACGGATCCGCCCAACGGGAGAATGCCGGCCCTGACGCCGGAGGCAGCGGACAAGCTGGCCGCCGAGGCCGCCGCGCGCCGGCTGCCCAACGTCTTCGACAGCCACCTGCACCGGCCGCTGCCCGAGCGCTGCATCGTCTGGTCGCACGAGGGCCCGCCCAACCTGCCGCCGGCCTACAACGACATCCACCAGATCTTCCAGACCCCGGCCTACGTGGTGGTGTTCACGGAGTTGACCACCAATCCGCCGCGCATCATCCCGATCGACGGGCGGCCGTACGTCTCCCGCCGGATCGGGCAGTGGGCCGGCGATTCGATAGGCCGCTGGGAGGGCGACACCCTGGTCGTCGAGACCCGCAACTTCAACGAGAAGCGGCGCTACCGGGGGGCCACCGAGGAGATGACCGTCGTGGAGCGCTACACGCGCGTCGCCGACGACCGCATCCACTACGAGTTCACGGTCGAGGATCCGAACACCTGGATGCGCCCGTGGAGCGCCGAGGTCCCGATGGTGGCGACCGAGGGCCCGCTCTACGAGTACGCCTGCCACGAGGGGAACCACGACATCCGGCACATCCTGGAGATCTACCGGAACCTGGAGAGGCAGGCGGCGGCCAAGGCAACGGAAGAGCAACAGTAGGGGCACCGGTCGCCCGGATGCCATGTAGTCGTGCTGGCGGGCGCCGTCGACATCGTCGTCGACGGCACCCGCCACACGGCCACCGCCGGCAGCGATCAGGACAGGTCGAAACGGTCGAGATTCATCACCTTGTCCCACGCCGCCACGAAGTCCCGCACGAAGGCCTGCTGCGAGTCGTCGCAGGCGTAGACCTCCGCGATGGCGCGGAGCTGCGAGTTCGAACCGAAGACGAGATCGACGGCGGTGCCGGTCCACCTGACCTCGCCCGTCCCGCGATCGCGCCCCTCGAACACCTCGCCGGACGCGGCGGACGCCTCCCAGGACGTGTTCATGTCGAGCAGGTTGACGAAGAAGTCGTTGGTCAACGTGCCGGGGCGCTTCGTGAAGACGCCGCGCTCGGACTGCGCCACGTTGGCGTTCAGTACGCGCAGGCCGCCGACGAGCACGGTCATCTCGGGAGCGGTCAGGGTCAGCAACTGCGCCCGGTCCACCAGCAGCTCCTCGGCGGCGCGGCGGTGTCCGTTTCCGACGTAGTTGCGGAACCCGTCCGCGGCCGGCGCCAGCACGGCGAACGACTCGACGTCCGTCTGCTCCTGCACCGCGTCGGCGCGCCCCGGCGAGAAGGGAACCTCGACGTCGTGCCCGGCGTTCTTCGCGGCCTGCTCGACGGCAGCGCAACCGCCCAGCACGATCACGTCGGCGAGCGAGACCCGCCTTCCGCCGGACTGTGCGCCGTTGAAGTCCCGCTGGATTCCCTCGAGGACGCCCAGCACGGCGGCCAACCCGGCCGGCTGGTTCACTTCCCAGTCCTTCTGCGGGGCGAGGCGAATGCGCGCCCCGTTGGCGCCGCCGCGCTTGTCGCTGCCGCGGAACGTCGAGGCGGACGCCCAGGCGGTCGAGACCAGTTGGGAAACGGACAGTCCCGATGCGAGGATCCGGCTCTTGAGCGCGGCGACGTCCGGCGCGTCGATCAGCTCGTGATCGACGGCGGGCACGGGGTCCTGCCACAGGAGCTGCTCGCCGGGAACCTCCGGGCCGAGGTAGCGCGAGACCGGCCCCATGTCGCGGTGCGTCAGCTTGAACCACGCCCTGGCGAAGGCGTCCGCGAACGCGTCCGGGTTCTGGTGGAAGCGCCTCGATATGGGCTCGTAGATCGGGTCCATCCGCAGCGCGAGGTCGGTCGTCAGCATGACCGGCGTGTGCCGCGTCGAGGAATCGTGGGCATCCGGCACGCTGCCGGCGCCCGCGCCACCCTTCGGAATCCACTGATTCGCCCCCGCGGGGCTCTTGGTCAGCTCCCACTCGTAGCCGAACAGGATCTCGAAGAAGCTGTTGTCCCAGGCGATCGGGGTGGGCGTCCAGGCGCCCTCCAGCCCGCTGGTGATCGCGTCGCCGGCCTTGCCGCTGCCGAAGGTGCTCTTCCAGCCGAGGCCCTGCTCCGCGATGGCCGCGCCTTCCGGCTCGGGACCCACGTGCCGGTCCGCGTCGCCGGCGCCGTGCGTCTTGCCGAACGTGTGCCCTCCCGCGATGAGGGCGACCGTCTCCTCGTCGTTCATCGCCATCCGACCGAACGTCTCGCGAATGTCCCGGCCGGCGGCAACCGGATCCGGGTTGCCGTTGGGCCCCTCGGGATTCACGTAGATCAGGCCCATCTGGACAGCGCCGAGCGGGTTCGCGAGCTCCCGGTCGCCGCTGTAGCGCTCGTCGCCGAGCCACTCGGTCTCCGGGCCCCAGTTGATGTCCTCCTCCGGCTCCCAGATATCCTCGCGCCCGCCGGCGAAACCGAACGTCTTGAGCCCCATCGATTCCAGGGCGCAGTTGCCCGCGAGGATCATGAGGTCGGCCCACGAGATCTTCCGGCCGTACTTCTGCTTGATCGGCCACAGCAGGCGGCGCGCCTTGTCGAGGTTCGCGTTGTCGGGCCAGGAGTTGAGGGGCGCGAATCGCTGCGTGCCCGAGGCGCC
Organism: Acidobacteriota bacterium; assembly: GCA_009861545.1. Taxonomy (NCBI): domain Bacteria; kingdom Pseudomonadati; phylum Acidobacteriota; species Acidobacteriota bacterium. The sequence goes on from VXME01000067.1 coordinate 101,807, forward strand.
GCCGCCGCGGCCGTCGTGGATGCGGTAGGTGCCCGCGCTGTGCCACGCCATCCGGATGAACAGCGGCCCGTAGTGGCCGTAGTCGGCCGGCCACCAGTCCTGCGACGTCGTCATCACCGCCTCGATGTCCTGCTTCACGGCATCGAGGTCGAGCGTCTGGAACTCCTCGGCGTAGTCGAACGCCTCACCCATGGGATCGGACAGCGCCGAGTTCTGGTGCAGCACCTTCAGGTTCAGTTGATTCGGCCACCAGCGCAGATTCGCCGCGGCGGCGGCCGCCGTCTGCCCGTGACCCATTACCGGGCACTTGCCCGCGCCCGCCGTCTTGTCCTCAGCCGTGTCGTGCATGTCCTTCAACCCTTTCCGTTCTTTCCCGTTGCGTTCCTGCCCGCGGACCGATCGCGGCAGCCGGGGCAGTACCCCCAGTAGATGACCTCGGCTTGGTCTATCGCGAAGCCGTGATCGTCCTCGGCGGTGAGACAAGGCGCCTCGCCGACGGCGCAGTCGACGTCGACCATGACGCCGCAGGCGCGGCAGACGAGATGATGGTGATTGTCGCCGACCCGATCCTCGTACCGCGCCGGCGACCCCGCGGGCTGAATCCTGCGGGCCAGGCCCTTGTTGACCAGCGTCCCCAGGGTGTCGTACACCGCCTGCCGCGAGATCGACCCGATGCTCCCCCGCACGTCGTCGGCCAGCTCGTCGGCCGTGGCGTGCGGGCGATTCGATATCGCTCGCAGCACCGCGAGCCGCTGCGCGGTGACCTGCAGCCCGTGCCGCCTCAGGAGCCGTTCGGCATCCTCGTTCACCAACTCAAGTCAATCACTGATTCTGGACTGAGTCAAGTATTGGGCTCGGTATCGAATGCTACGGTACCGACTCTCACTTCGTCGATCCGCAGGGCTTTGGTCGCGAGCCGCGCCAGGCAAGCGTGCAGGCCGCCGCGCCATCCGCAGCTTCGGCAGGACGGGCCGCGCCCTTGCGCGACCGGCTACGACGGACTGACCAGCACGATCCGGTCGGAGCGTTCGACGATCTCGATGTCGAGATCGGTCTGCGACTCCAGGTTCCGAATCAACAGGTCCAGCCGTCGCGTCCGCTCTGCCGACGGGTGGAGTCGCAGGTGAAAGGGATGGTCGGGAGTGCCGGTCGTCCGGTCGACGACGGGCATGCCGAGGTGATTCGACAGGAGCTCGACCAGGTCGCCGGCATCGGAGAACGGACCGCCGCCGGCACCGGTCCCGGGATCCCTGCGGTCGGTGAATACATGCAACACGCGTTGTCCGTCGCGTTCGCCGTCCGGCGGCACCGCACCGACCGAGCCCCGCAGGACGAGCGTCCTCGACACCTCGGAGACGCTGCGAAGGCCAACATCGAGGTCGAGCCGTTCCTCGAGCACGCGAGGCAGCTCGCCGAGGAGCTCCTCACGGGAAGCGCCCTCACGCGTGACGATATCGGCGATGACCCGCGCGTTCCGCGCCCCGCCTTCGAAGCGAACGGCGCTGCGGCGAACGCCGAGGGTGCCGAGCACGGACTCCAGATCGTCGCACCCGAAGCAGGCACCCCGGAGCCTGGGCCCGTCGTCGGTCCACACGATCCAGGTTCCGACCCTCCGGCAGCCGGTAGGTCTCCGCAAAGGGGGCGGTCCAACTCCTCCTCGTCGACAGCTCGGCTCATGCGCGGCCACGCCGGACGCCATCGCCGGGGCTCATGCGGACCGTCCGGTGGATCCGCGTTCACGTCGCGCCGGCCGATGGTCTGCCGACTGGTTGATCGCTCATGCAGACGACCGTACCCCCTAGCGACATCCCGGCGGGAAGCGAAGATCCGGCGCAGAACCAAACTTGACCACTACCTAACACAAGGCTGGTGCGCCAGCACGCGCTGACGCGCACGCTCGACCAACTACTTGAGACACTGCCGAGTAGAATCTCGACATGATCGTGTGTCTAGGCTGGGGATCGCTCATCTGGGATCCTCGCGAGCTTCCAGTTGGGGAATGGCATCGCGAGGGTCCGGCCGTAAACGTGGAGTTCGTGCGTCAATCGAGTGGCGATCGACTCACGCGGGCACTGGACGGCGCCGCCAATGCCGTGCCCAGTCTGTGGGCACGCATGACCGAGAATCGCTTGGCCGCTGCCGTGCGGGCACTAGCGGCGCGGGAGCGAATTACCGGAAGCGTTGACAAGAACATCGGCCGTTGGTCGGCCGGTAAGGCTGATCCGCCTAACATCTCCGACCTCGGATCCTGGGCTGCGAAACAAGGCGTCGACCATGTGATCTGGACAGCACTGGGAGCGAAGTTTCAAGGCGAGGATGGTCGTGCACCGTCCGCGGAAGAGGCTGTTGCGTATCTCCAGAGGCTCGCTGGCGAAGGCAAGGCTGACAACGCCCAGGAGTACGTGTGCAAAGCGCCGGTCGACACGGTCTACCGCCGGCGCATCGTCCGTTCTCTCGGGTGGACACCGGTTGACTAGGCGCGCCTCAACGAGATTGGGGGAGCGATCGGGGGCTGTTTGGACGGACGCGGACCAAGAGCTTGATATCCAGATGGTATCCGCCCCGGATGTAGAGCGGCAGCCCACAGGCGAGATCCGAAGCCCTCACCGGCTGTCGCGGTTTGCGCCCAACCAGTTATCGCGTTCACGCCGTAGGGCGTTCGCGATTACGGAGACGGTTTCTTCGATCTCGCTGCGTATCCAGTCGACGTGATTTCCGCGCGATGCGACCTGAAGGACATCGCTTACGGCCGCCACGACTACCACACGCTGCACCGGCACCACCAGCAGCGTATTGACCGTCGACGCGCACCCGATCACTCGGTCACTGCCGATCAGCTTCGAATCGAGAACGGCCACCGAGACCCGCAACACCGAGGCCCCCGTCTCCGGATCGTCTGTGACCGCAATCTCGTCCCGACGCAACGCCCGCTCCGCCTCCGCTTCCACCACCAGCCGGTCTATCCGGCACTCGTTGTCGTCCTTCACCCTCACCCGTACTTCGACCGCGGGCAGCGAGCCTGCGAGAGTCATTCCGTCAGCCAAGATCTCCTGACCCGCAGCTGGAGCCGCATACACGAGGAGCCCGAGCACCACGCCCACTAACCGCAACGCCCGCGTCGATTTCCGCTGTCGCACCTCAACTCCTCCCCGGCATCGATTCGCCGACGCATGAGCTTACCCCGCCCCCCTTCGGAAATCGATGATGTTGCGCTCCTTGTCCAGCGCAGGCCGAGGATCACCTCGATGGCCAGCTTCGGTCGTTTCTCCAGGTTGCCCTGCCAACGCGCGCACCTGCAGAACGCGGTGACCGTTGACACCTCGGAAAGGACCCGGGCCATCACTCAACACACGCTCGACACCGTCAGCCTGCTGCACGGCACCGTCCGCGGCGCGCGCCGCCGCGAGACCGCCGCGCCAGCCGGCCAAGCTTGCGTTGTTCATCCTGGTCGACCTACACCCTGGATTGACTCCCGCGACTCGCGCCCGTGGGACTCGGCGTACCATGGACTACATGATCGCCACCCGGCTCGCCGCGGTCTTCGACGTGCGTGCGACCCGCAGATCCTCAAGACCTGAACCGGCGCTCGGGACCTCACCGGAGGGTGGCCTGCCGGCCTGCCCTCACCCAGACGCGGGCCGGGCCTTCCCGACGTTGTGGGGTACGCCGTGGGACGCTGCCTCAACGCGTTCCTGTAAACCTATCGGTATTCAATCACTTACAGCGGAAATCTTGCTGAGCTCCGGAGTGAGCGCCGCTCGCATGAAGCGCTCCTACACAGGTAGAATGGTGTTGGTAGTCTCGGTGCAAGACTACGGGAGCGTCACATTGCTGGACCAGGAACTTCGCGACAAGGTCGCCAATATTGTCAGGGAGACCCTCGCCGAACGTTTCGCCGGCGAGTTCGTGTTCGATCCCATCGAGGTCATCCCGGCCGTCGATGAATTCGGCGACGGCGACGGCGAGCCGTACCTTCGCATCATGATCGTCTTCGACGGCGACCAGAAGGCACTCGATCCGCGCTGGACGTCGGGGCTGATCAGACGCATTCGCCCGAAGCTGATTGAAGCAGGCGTAGAACAGTTTCCCAGCCCGTCATTCGTGGGCAAATCCGAGTGGCCACGGCTGGAGCGGAGTCTGCAGCGTGCAAGCGCTCGATCTCATTGAAACAGCCCGCCACCTGACGACATCATCAAGCGGACGTCCTCGCCAGAGCGACCTCTCCAAACCTACCCAAGCCGGATCGTCATGTTGGGACCTGCCACCGGCGCGGAATCGAACCAGCGCGCCGTGACGGTCTTGGTCTCGGTGTAGAAGCGCACCGCCTCCTTGCCGTAGACGTGCTGATCGCCGAAGAACGAATCCTTCCAGCCGGTGAACGAGAAGAACGGCAGCGGCACCGGGATGGGGATGTTGATGCCCACCTGCCCTACCCGTATCTCGCGCTGGAACCGGCGCGCGGCGCCGCCGGACGCCGTGAAGAGGGAGACGCCGTTGCCGAAGGGGTTGGCGTTGATCAACTCGATGGCGTCGTCGAGAGTCTGCACCTCGGAGGTGACGAGCACCGGGCCGAAGATCTCGTCCCTGTAGATCGACATCTCCGGCCTGACGCCGGCGAACAGCGTCGGTCCGACCCAGTTGCCGTCGGGGTAGCCGTCCACCGCGCAGCCGCTGCCGTCCAGGAGACACTGCGCGCCCTCGGCCTTGCCCCGCTCGATGTAGCCGAGTATCCGCTCCCGCGCGGCGCGGGTGATCTGCGGACCGTAGCTCGCGTTCTTGTCGTCCCAGGGTCCCGGCCGCACCGCCGCCATGGCTTCCTTCAGGTCGTCCACCCAGTCGGCCGCCGCGCCGACCAGCACCGCGGCGCTGATCGCCATGCAGCGCTGGCCCGCGGCGCCGCAGGTGGCGCCGACCAGGCTCGCGATGGCCTGCTCCTTGTCGGCGTCGGGCAGGATCACCAGGTGGTTCTTGGCGCCGGCCAGGGCCTGCACCCGCTTCCCGTGGGCGGCAGCCGTGGAATAGATGATCCTGGCGACCGGCGCCGAGCCGACGAAGCTGACCGCGCGCACGTCGGGGTGCGTCAGCAGCGCCTCCACCTGCTCCTTGCCGCCGTGGATCACCTGCACCAGCCCGTCCGGGGCGCCGGCCTCGGCAAGCAGCTCCATCAACCGGTTGGGGACCGTCGGATCCTGCTCCGACGGCTTCAGCACGAAGGTGTTGCCGCAGGCGACGGCCAGCGGGAACATCCACAACGGCACCATGGCCGGGAAGTTGAACGGCGTGATGCCGGCGCACACCCCGACGGGCTGGACGAGGCTGTAGGTGTCGATGCCCCGGGCGACGTTCTCCACCGTCTCGCCCATCATCAGCGACGCGATGCCGCAGGCGTGCTCCGCCACCTCGATGCCGCGCCAGACCTCGCCCCGCGCGTCCTCCCAGGTCTTGCCGGTGTCCCGGCACAGCAGCCGGGCGATGTCGTCCTGGTTCTTCTTCAGGATGTCCTGGTAGGCGAAAAGCAGCCGCGCGCGCTCGGGCGTCGGCACCTCGCGCCAGGTCCGGAAGGTCGCCTTCGCCCCCTGGACCGCCCGGTCCACCTCGTCCGCGGTGGCGAAGGGCACCTCGCAGAGCACCTCCTGGGTGGCGGGATCGGTCACGTCGATGCCGCCGGCGCTGCTTTCTATGAATCGACCGTCTACGAAGAGCTTCAGCTTGTTCATGGGCCAGAGTTTGCCGCACTCGCGGCGAAACGGTCCACCGGAGGGTTACGACCCGGCGGTGCCGACGCGGACGACAGGGTCAAGCGGTGCGGCGGCCGGCGGCGCCGTCGTACGCCCGCCCCACCTCCTCCGCGATGATGTCCAGCCCGCGTTCCGTCCGCTCCCAGTCGTCGGCGTAGCTGATGCGGATGCACTCCCGCTTGTGCGGCCAGTCGTCGTCCTCGCGCCCCGGAAAGAAGTAGTGGCCGGAGACGACGATGACGTCGCGCTGCTTGAGCCGCTCGTAGAGCGCCGCGTTGCCTGTCGGGAGCCCCGGCATCCATAGCCACAGGAAGAAGGCCCCCTCCGGCTTGTGAATTCTGATGGGATAGTCGCGCAGTCCGGCGCGGAGCCGGTCGACCGCGCGGGCCGCGCGATCGGCGTAGTGGGGTCGGATGACGTCGCGCGCGAGTGGCAGCAGCTCCCCGCTCTCGATGAGCTCGGTGGCGAGCGCGGGGCCGAGCCTGCCCGGCGACAGGCAGTAGATCGCGGTGGCGGCCGACAGCGACTCGATGATCTCCTCGTTCGCGATCACGATGCCGGTGCGGAATCCGGGAAGTCCCAGCTTGGACAGGCTCATGCAGACGACCGTGTGCTCGTCCCACACGGGTGTCGACTCGCCGAATACGATGCCGGGAAACGGCGCGCCGTACGCGGTATCCAGGATGAGGGGCACGCCGCGGGCCCGGGCGACGGCGCCGAGCCGCGCGACCTCCTCGTCTGTGATCACGTTGCCGGTCGGGTTGGTGGGCCGCGATACGCAGATCGCACCGATGTCCTCCACCTCGTCCAGGCCGTCGAAGTCCACACCGTACTTGAAGAGCTTGTCGTCGAGCTCGTGGATGGTCGAACGGCGCGCGGTGAACAGGCCGGGCGTGAAGCCGAGGTCCGCATAGCCGATGTACTCGGGCGAGAGCGGCAGCAGGATGCGGCGCGCCGGCCGGCCGTCGCCCATAGGCCCCGCCAGCAGATTGAACAGCGGGAGGAAGGCGGACTGGCTGCCGTTGGTCAGGGCGATGTTGCGCGCGGTGACCTTCCAGCCGACCTCGCGCCGAAGTAGTCCGGCCAGGGCCCCGGCGAAATCTCGATCACCCTCCGGTCCGCCGTACAGTCCGATGGCCCGCTCGAACGCCCCTTCGCGCCGCAACAGCGACTCCATGTGGCGGCGGAACGTCGCTTCCGCGGCTGGTATCAGGCTCGGACTGCCCCCGCCCAGATTCATGATCGCGCCGCCGGCCGCCGCGATTGCGCCGAGGTCGTCCATCAGCGACCGCGTGCCGGAGTCGCCCAGCAGCCGTCGCCCGTACGCCGAAACATCCATCCCTTATAACGATAGAACGAACAGGGGCGGCAGTGGTCCGCTACGATCACCGGGGGGCGGCGCGTCCGGCCCCGGAGCACTTGCCACCGGTCGGGCCTGTCGCCCGCGACCGGGAGCCCGTGGTGACACGCCGCGTGGCTGGAGGAGGACCGATGTTTCGACGCGTCGTCCACGGGATCGCCCTGGTCATGGTCTGCGTGAACGCGCCGGCGGCCGCGCAGGAAGCGGCCGACGCGCCGCCGGCAGCGTTCGACTTCCGCGTCGTGGCAGCGGACCTGGACTTCCCCTGGGAGGTGACCTGGGGTCCCGACGATCACCTGTGGGTGACCGAGCGCGCCGGGAAACGCATCGTCCGCGTGCGCCCGGCCGACGGCGCGCGGACCGTCGCCCTGGAACTCCCCGCCGCCTACCAGGCGGTGCTGCAGGACGGGGTGCTCGGCATGGCGCTGCATCCCGAGCTGCTCGCGGGGACCGGCAACGATTTCGTCTACGTCGCCTGGAACTACGATTCCGGCGCCGGCGGCCCGATTGGCGCGCGGACCCGGATTCAGCGCTATACCTACGATTCGGCCAGCGAGACGCTCACCGCCCCGGTCGACCTCATCACGGATCTGCCGGCGCACGACGATCATCTGGGCGGGCGTTTGATCCTGGGACCGGACCGCAAGCTGTACCTCTCCATCGGCGATCAGGGCGGCAACTGGCAGCGGAACCGCTGCAACCCCATCCTCTCGCAGGTGCTCCCTTCCACGGAACAGATCGCCGCCGGAGACTGGTCGAGCTACCCGGGCAAGATCCTGCGCCTCGACCTCGACGGCTCGATCCCGGACGACAACCCCGTGCTCGACGGGGTCCGGAGCCACGTCTACAGCTACGGGCACCGCAACCCGCAGGGACTGGTGTTCGACGCGGAGGGCCGGCTGTTCGCCGCCGAGCACGGCCCGAGCACCGACGACGAGGTCAACCGGATCGTCGCCGGGGCCAGCTACGGTTGGCCCGAGATCGCCGGCCGGCGCGACGACCGGGCGTACGTCTACGCCAACTGGTCGGCGTCGTCGCCGACGCCGTGCCGGAACCTGCCCAACGTCCGCCAACCTCCCCCCTCCGTGCCGAGCCAGGCGGAAACCGAGTGGAGCCATCCCCGCTTCGAGCCGCCGCTGGCGACGTTCTTCACCGTCGGCAACGACTACGACTTCATCGCCAACGGCGCGGCCACCGTGGCCGCTTCCGGACTGGATATCTATCTGCACGCGGCGGGCGTGCCCGGCTGGTCGGACTCGCTGCTGCTGGCCAGCCTCACCCGCGGCGCAATCTACCGGATACCGCTCGGCGCCGACCACACGCGCGCGGCCGGCATGCCGGTGATGGAGTTGAAGTCGACCAACCGCTACCGCGACATCGCGGTACGTCCCGACGGAAGAGCCATCTATGTCGTCACCGACAACACCGGCCCCACGCGCAACGCGGCCGGAGAGCGGACGCGTGCGCTGGAGCATCCGGGGGCGCTGCTCGAGTTCACCTACCGCGGCGACCGACGCTGACGAGGAAACACCCGACCGTCTCTATCCGACCAGCGGCAGGAAGTCGCGGTCGGTCATGGGCTCGTGGCCGCCCCAGTTGCCGGCCAGCTCGATCAGCAGGCGCTGCTTCGACGGCGCCGGCAGCGGATTGACCCGTACCACGTGGGCCACGCAGGTCCCCGGACTCTCCGCCATCGCCATCAAGAGGTCCTTCACCAGATACCGCGGCGCCCAGCCGATGACGTGATAGTCGAGGGTCTGGAGCTGCACCGCCACCCGGGCGACCGGGTTGGACAACTCCAGCGTCACGTGGAGCCGATCGTCAGCCACCACGCGGTCGAGCCGCGCTTGCGCGGTGCGGTTCACGTAGCGCCAGCCATGCAGGAAGAACCGGCACCGGAACCCGCCGTCGTCGCCCTTGGTGATCTGCGGAAACACCTCGAAGGCGTCGGTGCCGGAGGCCCCGCCGTCCACCGCCAGAATCTCGATCGGATCCGCCTGCACCGACAGATCGAGGTTCCTCACGTAGGTGACGAAGTCCGGCCGCCCGAGCGTCGTGATGCGATTCCTGAAGAACGGAAACAGCTCCGGCGACCGATAATCCTCCCGCAGCGACGGAAAATCGGCCGCCAGGGGAAAACCCACGTCCCGCTGCGCGCGCTCGGCGCCGCCGGTATAGCGAAACCGAAACTTCGAGTGCTCCGGGTCCGCGTCGAGCCGGCCCACCGGGAACCACTGCCGGCTCCGATTGTCCTGCCAAGCCAGGAACAACGTTCTCGCACTCATCTGATCTTGCTCCGGAGCGAGTGCTCGGCCGGCGTCTGCATCCTGTCGTTCGCAAAAACGTCGAGAAGGAGTCCGCCGGTGGCGCCCGACGGCAGGCCCCCGCCTCCGGCGCGAAGCCCGTCAGCGCACGAGCAGCTCCGACGGCCGATGCAGCACGTAGCGCACGAGCCGCCGCCGGCTGACCTCCCCGGCATAGATGTTGCCGTCGAAGTCGACGCCGAGAAACTCGATGCCCGCGCCGACATCCTCGTCGTGCTGGGGAATGAAGTGCGTCACCCACGCCTGGTCGGTCTTCAGATCGCCGATCCGCACGCCCTTGTCCCAGCCGAGGTTGCTGCGCCAGTTGTCGGGAGGTCCCTGGCGCACCATCCCGGACAGGCCGTCGCCGGCGTAGAGGATGTCGTTGTGGTCGATGAAAAGGCCGCTCGGCTTGCCGTAGTGCGTCCAGATGTACAGGAGGTCGCCCTCGGAATCGAACACCTGGATCCGGCTGTTGCCCCGGTCGGCGACGTAGACGCGCCCCTGGGAGTCCATCTTGATGTCGTGCGGATCGCTGAAGCCGGCGGCCTCCTTGCTCTCCGAGCCGACCCCGCCGCCCACCGCCAGCAGAAAGGTGCCGTCACTCGAGAACTTCACGATCCGGTTGTTGCCGCCGCGGTGGCCGTCCGACACCCAGATGTCGCCGTTGGGCGCGACGACGACCCCGGAAGGGCCGTTGAAGTGATGCTCGTCGTCGCCCCAGACGGCGGCCTCGCCCAGGCGCATCACGACCTCGCCACGCTGGTTCAGCTTCAGCACCTGGTGCCCGATGCCGATTCGCTCTCCCGGCGTGGCCCGCGAGTCGCCGTGCGACCCGCCCTCGGTCACCCACAGAAATCCCTCGTGGTCGAGAAAGAACCCGTGCGGGAAGCCGAAGAGCCCGGCGCCGAAGCTGTCGACCAGGTTCCCCTCGAGGTCGAACTTCATGATCGGGTCCAGGTCGGAGCCGGCGCACTGGTTCGCGCCGCAGCGGTCGAGGATCCAGAGGTGCTCGCCGTCGGGATCGGGAAAGACCCCGCTCACCGTGCCCATCACGCGGCCCTCGGGCATCTTCTCCCACCCGAAGGTCGCCCGGTACGGGTTGGTCGTCGACGACTGGGCCTGGACGTCCGCGACCGGACCGAGCAGCAGCCCCGCCAGCACGATCAACGCGACAGCGACTCCGAGAACCGAACCACGTCGACCCGCATTCAGCATTGGCTCTACTCCCTCTCCACTGCGGCCCGGCAAGGACGCGTCCCCCACGTGCTCTGTCGATACGCAATATTAGCGCCCTCCGCCGGAGCGTGCGCGGAGGCCGGAAACGTGCGGGTCCGGGTGAAGTCCGCTACGATTGTCGGGCGCCGTGGCGTCCCAGATTCACCCCTATCGCCGTCCGCCGGCCGGCCACGATCCACCGAACGACGTGCCGGGGTACCGGTCCACCGCGCTGCGCCATCCCGCGCAACCGCTGGTGGTGATTCCGCAGACGCTGTCCGAGATCACCGGTCCCGTCCACGGCTACGGACCGGTGGGACCGCTCGACGGCAACCTGACGCGGCAGCACGACGGCGCACCCGTCGGCGAGCGCATCGTCATCGCCGGGAGAGTGCTGGACGAGGATGAACGACCGGTCCCCGAAACGCTGGTCGAGATCTGGCAGGCGAACGCCGCCGGCCGCTACGCCCACGCGGGAGACACCCATGACGCGCCGCTCGATCCGAACTTCAGCGGGGCGGGCCGCATGCTCACCGACGCCGCGGGCCGGTTCCGGTTCACGACCATCAGGCCGGGGGCGTATCCCTGGGCCAATCACGACAACGCCTGGCGCCCGGCGCACGTGCACTTCTCGGTCTTCGGGCGCAGCTTCCTGACCCGGCTGATGACGCAGATGTACTTTCCCGGCGATCCGCTGCTGGCCCTCGATCCGATATTCAACGCGGTGCCCGACGCCGCGGGGCGCGAGCGGCTGGTGGCTGCGTTCGACCTCGATGTGACGGAGCCCGGACGGGCGCTCGGATACCGCTTCGACATCGTCCTGCGCGGGCGCGACGCCACCCCGCTGCAAGGCTAGGCGCCCGCCATGCTGCCGCTCACACCTGCCCAGACCGTAGGCCCCTTCTTTGCAGTGCTCGTGCCGGAACGGGGCCACCTGGCGCTCGTGACGGACGAGACGCCGGGGGAGCGCATCGTCATCGAGGGCGTGGTCCGCGACGGCATCGGCCAACCGGTGCCGGATGCCCTCATCGAGATCTGGCAGGCGAACGCCGCCGGACGCTGCAATCACCCCGAGGACCCGCGCACCAAGGGGCGCGACCACACGTTCGACGGGTTCGGCCGGGTGCATGCCGACGTCAAGGGCCGCTTCCACATCGAAACCATCAAGCCGGGATCGGTACCCGGACCCAGGGGCCGGCCCCAGGCGCCGCATCTGATGGTCGGGCTCTTCGCCCGCGGGCTGCTGACGCGGCTCGTCACGCGCATCTACTTCGAAGACGAGCCCTGGAACGCCCTGGATCCGATCCTGGCCCACGTCGCGCCGGACCGCCGGCACACGCTCGTCGCGGCACACCGAGGCGCCGGACGGTACGGTCACGCCATCGTGCTCCAGGGGCGGGGCGAAACGGTGTTCTTCGATGTCTGACGGGTCGGATCGGCGATGACCCACGGCGCGCGCCTGCACGCCCGGGTGCTGGGCGACGCGGACGTCGCAGCGCACTTTTCCGGCCGGGCGCAGCTTCAGGCGATGCTGGACGTCGAGGCCGCGCTCGCGGCGGCGGAGGCGCAGGTCGGAGTGATTCCCCCGGGTTGCGTCGCCCCCATCCGGGCCGCCGCGCGGGCCGAGCTGTACGACCGGGTGCGCATCGCCGTCGAGGCGACCGAAACGGGCAATCCCGTGATCCCGGTGGTGCGGCATTTGACCGCCCGGGTGGAGGAGTCGGACGCCGAGGCGGCGCGCTTCGTCCACTGGGGCGCGACCAGCCAGGACGTCCTGGACACCGGTCTGGTGCTGCAACTCCGCACCGCGGTTCCCACCGTGATCGACCACCTGGATCGAGGCGTTCTGGCCGCCGCGGCCCACGCGCGCCGCCACGCCGGGGCGACCATGGCCGGCCGCACCTGGTTACAGCAGGCGACACCGGTGACCTTCGGGCTCAAGGCGGCAGGCTGGGCGGACGCGCTGGACCGCGTGCGGGGCCGGCTGCGGGCCGCGCTCGACGGCGCGCTCGTGCTGCAGCTCGGCGGCGCTTCGGGCACCCTGGCGTCGCTCGGGCCGCAGGGCCCGGCCGTCACCGAGGCGCTGGCCGCCCGCCTCGGCCTGCCGGCCCCGGACGTCCCCTGGCACGCGCACCGCGACCGGTTCGCGCAGCTCGCCTGCGCCCTCGGCATCGCGGCCGGCACGGCCGGCAAGATCGGGCGCGACGTCGCCCTGCTGGCGCAGACCGAGGTCGGCGAAGTCAGCGAGCGGCCGGGGCAGGGACGCGGCGGGTCGTCGACGATGCCGCAGAAGCAGAATCCGGTCGCGGCGTCCATCGCGCTGGCCGCCGCCGGCCGCGCGCCCGGACTGGTGGCGACGATGCTCGGCGCCCTGGTGCAGGAGCACGAGCGCGGCCTCGGCGGCTGGCAGGTCGAATGGGATACGCTGCCCGATCTGGTGGTGATTGCGGCGGGCGGGGCGCGGGCGGCAACCGACGCGCTGGACGGACTGGCCGTCGACACCGGTCGCATGCGCGCCAACGCCGACGCCTCCGGCGGCATCCTCCTGGCCGAATCCGTCGCCATGGCGCTCGCCGGGTCGATCGGCAAGCACGAGGCGCACGCCTGCATCGCGGGGGCGTGCAGGCGAGCCGAGGCCGAGCGACGTCCCCTGGCCGACGTGCTGGCCGACGACCCGCTGGTGGCGCGACATCTCGATTCCGCGGCCATCGCGCGGCTGCTCTCGGCGGACGACTACCTGGGCGCCACCCGCACCTACATCGACCGGGTCCTGGAGCGGCTGGACGCTCCCGGCGGAGACGATGCACGTCGACGCTGACGGCCGCCGGCTCTCGTTCTCGATCACCGGGGCCGGAGCAGGACGGCCGTCGAGCTCCTGACACACCGAGGCTGCAATGGACGACAGCGAACGGCACGCGGCGGGAATGGCGATACGGCGGGAGATTCTGGGCGACGCCTACGTCAACCGGACGGTCGCCGATACGACCGACGCCACCACGGAGATCCAGGACCTGATCACGCGCTACGCGTGGGGAGAAGTCTGGACGCGGCCGGGCCTCGACCACCGCACGCGCCGCGTGCTGGTGATCGGCACGCAGATCGCGCTCCGGCAGTGGGACCAGTACCGGATACACGTGCGGGCGGCGCTCGCCGAGGGCGGGTTCTCCATGGACGACATCAACGAGATCGTGCTCCAGCAGGCGATCTACTGCGGGGCGCCGGCGGCGCTGACGGCCATCAACGTCGCTCGGCAGGTCCTCGACGAGATCGGGGACGGCTCATGACCGCGGGGGATGCCGGCCCGGCCGCCGGCGCCGCGAGCCCCGCCGCACCGGGGTCGGGCGCCCAGGGCACAAGCGGCTCGAACGTCACCACTGCCGGGCTGCTGGGCGCGGCGGCCCTGACCGGCTTCATCCTGATCCTGCCGACGCCGGAAGGGCTCCCGCCGGAGGCGCATCGGCTGGCCGCGCTGTTCGCCGGCGTGCTGGTGCTGTGGTCCACCGAGGCGCTGCCGATCGCGGTGACCTCCCTGCTGGCCCTGGCCCTGCAGCCGCTCTTCGGCCTCACCTCGCTGGTCAGCGGGCGGCCGCCCACCCCCGGCGCCATCTTCGGGGCGGCCGCCGCCAACTTCATGAGCAGCGTCTTCTTCTTCGTGCTCGTGATGTTCGCCATCGCCTACGCGTGGGTGAAGACCGGCCTGGCCCGCCGCTTCGCGCTGTGGCTGATCGCGCGGGCGGGCACCGACGCCACGCGGGCCGTGTACGTGTTCATGATCGGCACCGGCCTGATCTCGATGGTCGTTTCCGACGTGCCCGCCGCCGCCATCTTCATGGCCATCGCCGTCGGCATCCTCGACAAGCTGGGGCTGCGGCCCGGCTCCCGCTTCGGCCGGGCGGTGATGATCGGCATCCCGATCGCGGCGCTGATCGGCGGCGTCGGCACGCCGGCGGGCAGCTCGATCAACCTGCTCGGCCTGGTCATGATCGAGCAGGCCGGCGGCGAGCGCGTCCCGTTCCTGCACTGGATGGCGATCGGCATCCCGATGGTAGCCGTCCTGCTGCCGGTGGCGGCCTGGGTGCTGGTGAAGTTCTTTCCACCGGAGATCGCCTCCATCGGCGACCTGGAGGAGATTCACGACGAGCGGCGCCGGATCGGGCCGGTCAGCACCGCCGAGTGGAAGGTGATCGCCATCATGGGGGCGATGCTCACCCTCTGGATCGCCAGCACGTGGCTGCCGGTGTTCGACACCTTCCTGGTCGCCGTCGTCGGCGCTGTGGCGATGTTCCTGCCCGGCATCGGCCTCTTCACCTGGAAGGAGGTCCAGCAGGTCACCGGCTGGGACACGCTGATGGTGATCGGCGGCGTGACGTCGCTGGGCCAGGCGTCGTCGCGGACCGGTCTGGCGGCGTGGCTCGCCGAGTCGGCCCTGGGCGGCCTCGCCGACTGGAACGCCGTCGCCCTCATCGCCGCGATCAGCGCCTTCACGGTGGTCATCCACCTGATGCTGCCGATCGCGCCGGTCATCAACGCCGTGATGATCCCGCCGATCATGGTGCTCGGCGCGGCGGCCGGCGTGAACCCGGCCCTCTACGCGCTGCCGGTCATCTTCACCGCGTCGTGCGCCTTCCTGCTGCCGCTCGACGCCGTGCCCCTGGTCACCTACAGCCGGGGCTACTACCGGATGTTCGACATGCTGCCGCCAGGCCTCGTGATCAGCGCGGTATGGGTCGTGCTGATGACGGCGCTGCTGATCGTGATCGGGCCGCTGGTGGGGTTGCTGTAGGCCGGACCACGGGTTCCGCCGACACCCGATGCAGGGCGTTGTGGTAACGCCGCTATGCCGCCGGCCGGCCGAGCGTGCTGATCCAGCCGATCACGCAGACGGCGGCGACCCCGACCAGGTTGTGCCACATGAACGACACGTCGGTGAGAGTGGCGACCACGGCCACCGACGCCATGCCGCCGATCAGGCCCCAAAAGGCGCCGGCGGCGGTGGAGCGGGGCATGCCAACCGCGAGGACGAAGACCCCGAGCAGCGAGCCGTAGAAGAATGACCCGAAGCGGTTGACCACCTCGATCAGCGAGCCGAGGTTGGCGGCGTAGAGCGCGATAATCGCGGCGAAGATGCCCCAGAAGCCGGTGGCCAGCTTCGACACCAGGAGATAGTGCGCGTCGGACGCGCCCGGCCGGAAGTGGCGGCGGTAGAAGTCGATGGTGCTGGCCGCCGACAACGCGTTGAGCTCGGCCGCGATGCTCGACATGGCCGCCGCGAAGATGGCGGCGATCAGCAGCCCGACGAGACCGATGGGAAGCTGGGTGGTGATGAAGGTCGGGAAGACGTAGTTGACGTCGCTGTAGGCGGCGTCCCCCGTCACGTCGCGCACCAGGTCTCGCGCACGCGCCCTGACGTCGTTGACCCGTCCGTCGCTCTCCACGAAAGCCGCCGTGGCGGACTGCGCCGCCCCGTCGTCGCCCGCCTGCCGCGCCGCCACCACCGCCGCCGCGTCGGCGCGCCGGTCGGCATGGGCGGCCCGGAACTCGTCGTCGAGCGCGCGGTACTCGCCCGCCCGGCCGCTCGCCTCGACCGCCGCCTCGTGCGACGCGTTGAAGAGCATCGGCGGCTCGGTGAACAGGTAGAAGCAGAAGACGAGCACGCCCATCGTCAGGATGAGCACCTGCAGCGGAATCTTCGCGAACGCGCTCATCAGCAGCGACTGCCGCCCCGCGTCCACCGACTTCGCGGTCAGGTAGCGCTGTACCTGGCTCTGGTCGCAGCCGAAGTAGCCCAGCGCCAGGAACAGCCCGCCGATGAGGCCCGACCAGAAGGTGTAGGTCTCGTTCAGGTCGAAGGTGAAGTCGATCGCCTGCAACCGCCCGGTGGCGCCGGCGACATGGAGCACCGGCTCGAGGCTCACGTCGTCCGGCAGGCCGACGATGAGGGCGGTCACCGCGGCGGTGACGCCGATCATGATCACCACCATCTGCTTGACGTCGGCCCAGGTGACGGCCTGCACCCCGCCCAGCATCGTGTACAGGGTCGTCGGAATCCCGATGGCCAGGATCGTGAGCGGCAGGCTCCACCCGAGCACGATGGAGAGGATGACGGCCGGCGCCGCGATGACCACCCCCGCCCCGAGGCCGCGCGAGAGCAGGAACAGCAGGCTCGTCAGCGCCCGCGTCCGCGCGTCGAAGCGCCGCTCCAGGTACTCGTAGGCGGTGAACACCCGCGCCCGGTGGAAGAACGGCACCAGGGTCACCGACAGGATGATCATCGCCAGCGGCAGCCCGAAGTAGAACTGCACGAAGCGGATGCCGTCGTCGTAGCCCTGCCCGGTGGTGCCGACCAGGGTGATCGCGCTCATCTGGGTCGCCATCACCGACAGCCCGACCGCCCACCACGGCAGCGAGCGCGACGCCAGGAAGTAGCCGTCGACCGCGCCGGTGCCTCGCGCGCGCTTCACGCCGTCGTAGAGGACCCAGGCGAGGTAGGCGACGATGATCGTCCAGTCGAGGAGGTGCATCGGACAGGCTCGGGAGCGGTGTTCACGCGGCGAAGTACCGGGAGAGGAGCCACAGCGCCACGAGCACCAGGACCTCGACGACGACGACCGCGACGTAGATGCGGGTCACAGGGCGAGTATAGCCGGGGAACGGCGGCGGCCCACCGCCGTCTCGTCCTGACCGCTTGACCGCCAATATGGTCTAGTCTAGACTAGTGTATATTTATTGCGACGGCATTAGCCACCGGGAGCGCCGAATGGTCACCTCTGAACGCAAGTCTCCGCGCGCCTGGACCGTCGCCGAGGCGAAGGCCCGACTGTCCGAGGTGCTGCGCCGGGCGGAGGACGAGGGGCCGCAACGAATCGGCACCCGCAAGGAGTTCGTCGTCGTCCCGGCCAGCGTCTGGGACGAGAGGAACGAACCGGGACCGTCGCTGGGACAGTGGCTGATCGCGCACGCCCCTCGCATCGGAGCGCTCGAGCTCCCGCCACGCGATGAAGGAGAGGAGCGTCCCGGCGCGTTCGAGGACTGGACGGAGGACGACTGGAAGGCCCTCGAACAGGAGCACCGCGACCGGGAGACCGGCGAGTGACCGGATTCCTCCTCGACACCAACGTCGTTTCCGAAGCGATCAAACCGGAACCGGACCCCCGCGTGACCGAGTTTCTGCGCGACCGGCACGACCGTGTCTGGCTCTCCGTCGTTGTGCTGTACGAGATGGAATACGGGGTCCACTTGCTCCCGCGGGGACGGCGCCGCCTCGCGGTTGCGACCCTGATCGCCGGGATGGTCACGAACTACGAGAACCGCATCCTGCCGCTGAGTCGCGAGGCTGCCCAACGGGCGGCGATGCTGCGCGCACGGGCACGTCGCGCCGGAAGGCCCGGACAGACTGCCGACGCGCTGATCGCCGGCACCGCCGCCGCCAACGAACTCGTCGTGGCGACCCGCGACACCGGCGACTTCGCCCCCTTCGACGTCGAGGTCCTGAACCCGTGGACAGGCGGCGGGGGTTGACGTCCCCGGTGGTTGGCGTCAGCTGCGACATCGCGGCGAAGGCCGCGGCGCGGATGCGATGGTCAGGATCCATGGCGGCGAAGCCGGCCGGACGTCCGGGCGTGCGACGACGAGCCCTGCCGGACGCGCTTCAAGCGGTGACGGATCATCTCACAGTTGCCGCGACAACTGGCATCTGATCCCAGGTCCGGCCGTCCAGCGTGCGGCCTGCGCGCTTCTTGAACACGCCTCCCCACTGTTTGAAGAAGAACGGCACGTTGCGTCGCACGCACCCGTCCCGGATCGCTCTGACCCACTCGGCCTGCATCGGTCGGGCGCCGGGACCCGATTCGCCCCCGACAATCACCCAGTCGATACCGCTCAAATCCAGACCGGGCAGCGGACCCAACAGAGGCTCCAGCGACAGGAATTTCGTTCGGGCGCCGGATCCCACGAGCAGCGCCCGACGACCGAGCCATCTCTCCGATTCGATACTCGTACCGAGCCAGATGTTCGGCGTCCAATGCAACCGCTTCTCGAATAGCTTGACGCGGTCCGGCCGCTTGGTCAGCACCTGAAAGGCGTGCTGACCGGCTCGGTTCATGACGTCGAACACTGCCTCAATGAACGGCGCCGGCACCGAGCTATGGAAGAGATCCGACATCGAGTTGACGAACACCAGTCGCGGCCGCCTCCAGCGAAGCGGCTCGGCCAACGCGTTCTCGTGCACCGCGACGTCGAATCCGCGCCGGTACTTGCCGACGCCCATGGCCTGTAGCCGCCTCGCCATTCGCTCGGCGTAGCAATGCGCGCACCCCGGGCTGATCTTCGAGCACCCGGTAACGGGGTTCCACGTGGTCTCGGTCCACTCAATGCCTGAGCGCGTGGACATGACTACATGCGATCCAGGATGTGACCTGCGATGCGCGTCGCAGGTCCGATTCCCCGTGGGTTCCCGACACAGAACATGAACTCGAACAGCGGCGATCCAGTGGAGGTCTTGAGACGTCTGGAAGTCGACAGGAAACGCTGGCCGAACAGGCGCTCGAGGTTTTTCTTGTAGATGCTCACCAGGCCGTCGACGCCGCTCTGGCGCTCCGATCCAGAATCTCCAAAGAGATTCCGCTGTGGGCTTTGCGTATACAATTCACGCCAACTCTGATCGCCGAAGACTCGGGTCAGGCGACTCACCCACCCGGGCGAGATGTCATCCGGTTTCCGCGACCTGGGTAGCATGCGAACAATCGCAGAAACGGGGAACAGGATCCATGTATCCAGCGCCTGGAAGTCCGCTATCGCCTTGATGGTGGACCATTCGACCTCGGTGGCGAACGGATCGAGAAACAACACGCCTCGCCACGTACGCCAGTCCTTGCGAAGATCGCAAAGAGAGCTGTTCGCCTCGGAGTTTTCGACCGTGATTCTCCTGCCGGGGTACTCGTCCCGGAGCTTCTCCAGGTGCGCACACCGTGCGGGATCCTTCTCGATGAAGACCAACTCGTCGAACGGCTTGTCGCGGATTTGAATGGCGCGTCGGGTCGAGCCGCCACGGAAGCCCACAGCGTCACGATCCTCTTGCAGGTCGATTAGGCCGGTGCCGGCGAAGGCATCGATGTACACCAGCTTGAACGGCGTGCTCTTCAGCGCCGTCGTGTAGGCATCGAGATAGCGCTCGAGGATTCCCAGCTTTTCTTCTGTCCACGCTCCGCCGAATTGCATCGTCCCTCCGTGCACGACCGCCGTCCGCAGATGATAGCACGGATGTTCGCATTTTATTCGCCACCCCTTCCAGCCGTGCTCATGCTGCCACGCAAGGAACGGCCCGCGCCACGCACTACGCGCGCAGCGTCTGTGGCCGAGACTCGCACAGCACCGGGCTGGAGCGAGGTCAGCACTCGATGACGTTGACCGGCACGTGCACCACGTGCACCGCGAGGCCGCCGCGAGAGGTCTCCTTGTACTTCTCCTGCATGTCGCGGCCGGTGTCGCGCATCGTCCGGATCACCTTGTCCAGCGACACCACGTGCTCGCCGCTGCCGCGCAGCGCCAGGCGCGCCGCGTTGATCGCCTTGACCGCGGCCATGGCGTTGCGCTCGATGCAGGGGATCTGCACCAGTCCGCCGATCGGGTCGCAGGTGAGGCCGAGATTGTGCTCCATGGCGATCTCGGCCGCGTTCTCCGCCTGCGCCGGCGTGCCGCCGAAGACCTCGGTGAAGCCGGCCGCGGCCATCGAGCAAGCCGAGCCCACCTCGCCCTGGGGCGCGACAGCGCCACCGGGCAGGCGCCCCGCGCCCGGTCGTCGGGTCGAACCGGGTTCTCACCGACCTGCCGCGGTGGTACGATCCGGCACAGATGAGCAACGAATCCGCAGCCCCGAAGAGCCTGCCGGTCGCCCGCGTCCTCGTGGGCGTCGTCGCCGTCATCGCCCTGGCCGCGCTCGGCCGGCAGTTCGGCGTCTTTCTCGACCGGTTCGTCGATTGGGTCGACGGTCTCGGGGCGCTCGGACCGATCGTCTTCATGCTGGGCTACGTCGCCGCCACGGTGGCGTTCATCCCGGGGTCCGTGCTCACACTGGCCGCCGGCGCGATCTTCGGGCTCGGGCAGGGGGTCGTCTACGTCATGATCGGCGCCACGACCGGCGCCTCGCTCGCGTTCCTCCTCGCCCGCTTCGTCGCCCGCGAGGCGATTGCTCAGCGGGTGGCCGGGAACCCGCGGTTCGCCGCGATCGACCGCGCCGTCGGACGCGAGGGGTTCAAGATCGTCCTTCTGCTCCGCCTCTCGCCGGTCTTCCCGTTCAACATGCTGAACTACGGCCTGGGGCTGACGAACGTGCGTTTCGTCGACTACGTGGCGGCCTCCATCGGGATGCTGCCCGGCTCGCTCCTCTACACCTACTCCGGCTTCGTGGCCGGCGACATCGTGCGCCTGACCAGCGAGACCGGTCCCGACCGGGGCCCCGGCTACTACGCCGTCGTCGCTCTGGGCCTGCTCGCAACCATAGCCGTGACGACCATCGTCACGCGCACAGCGCGGCGCGCCATCAGGGAAGCGACCGGCGAGACCGAGCCCGCGGCCGGCTGAGTCTCCCGGTGCCGACCTGGCCCGGCAATCGTCCCCAGCGATTCCGATTGCACAACTACCGGAAGGCGTACCGAAGACGCACGCCCGCCCGCCGCGGAGCCAGCACGTTGGCGAAATAGCGGCGCGACCGGAAGCCGTCCTCGGTGACGCCAATCAGATCGGGAGTCTGGCGCACGCCCGTGACCGCGTACTCGTCGAGCAGATTGTCCGCATAGAACGTCAGGGTCCAGGCGTCCCTGGAGATCGATGCCGACAGGTTGTGCAGGTCGTAGGCCGGCAGCGTCTCGCCACCCGCCCGCATCCCGATCCGCGTGAGGACGTCGCCGACGTAGCTGTAGCCGTACTGCACGTCGAACGCCATGTCGTCGCCGAGCAGCGTGGCGTAGGAGGCGAGCAGGCTCCCCTGCTGCCGCGGCGCGCCCGAGAGCCGGTCGCCCGCGAAGGCGTCGGCGCCGCCGTCGAGCAGGCCGGGCGAGTCCACGCTCAACTCCGCACGCGTGTACGACCACGAACCCCGGAGCCGCAGAGCGTCGCTTACGCTCGCGGCCGACGCCACCTCCACCCCGCGGCTGACGGCGCCGCCGCCGTTCAGCGTAATCGGCTCGGCGCTGAAGGGGGTGAGGCCGGCCACCTGGATGTCGGTCCAGTCGACGTGGAACAGCGTGCCGCTGAAGGTGACCCGTTCGTCGGCCCACGAGCGCCGCAGCCCCGCTTCGTAGTTGGTGGTGGTGTCCGGCCGGATCAACGCCTGGTCGGCGTAGATGCAACCCGACTGCGGCGGGTCGTTGGCAGGGTCGGCGTCCGTCAGCAGCGCCAGCTCCTCGTCGGTGCAGACCCGGAAGTTGTTGCCGCCGCCGATGCGATAGCCCTCGGACCGCGTGAAATAGACGTTCGTCTCGTCGTCGAGCCGGTAGCTGAGGCTGCCCTTGAACAGGACGCCGCTGTCATCGGACGCGTAGTCGGTGAACGGCGAGTTGTACATCGGCGTGTACGGGAACTCGGTGAGGTTGCCGGTCGCGACGCCGTAGCCGAACCAGCGGCCGCCCCCCGTCACCCGCCACCGCTCGCCGAGGTTGCGCGAGATCTCGCCGAACAACGCGCGTTCGTCCACCGCCTGCGTGCCGAGGCTGTAGTACTCGACCGGCTCGGCTACGGGGCTGCCGGACAGGATCGGCGTGACGCCGGAGAACGCGGACAGCCCGGGCGCGTACTCGAAGCTCGTCCCGCTGCTGTCGTACCGATTGAAGAAAACGCCGCCGACCCAGCGCCATGGACCGTCGCCGGTGGAAACCAGGCGGGTCTCCCAGTTGAGCCGCTCCTCGCGCGAATCCTCCCGCGTGTAGGCGGAGAACGAGCGAAACTGCGACGTCAGGTCCGCGACCGAGATGCCGGGGTCGAGGGCCTGCGCCCGCGCCAGCGCGGGGAACGTGCCGGGCAGCAGCCCCCCTATGCCGAACGCCTGGATCAGCAGGTCGGTCTGGTCGCGCTGCCCCTGCGCCGAGAATCGGGAGTAGCCGGCCGCCGAGGTCAGCTCCACCGCCCCCGGCGCCCAGGTCACCTCGAGGCTCAGCAGCTCGTTTTTCCGGTCGTTGGGCTCCAGGTAACGGTGCGCGGAGACGTAGCGCCCGGTGTCGAAAGACCGCGCGTGGTTGACCTGCCGCGCGCCCACCCGCTGGTCCTGCAGGTGGTAGGCGAAGAGCGCGGACAGGTCCGCGGTCGCGTTCCATAAGAGGGAGAGCCGCGCTGCGAGCGTGTCCTCGGTGTTGGCGTCCGGCTCCGACCGCAGGTTCGCGGCCACCGCCTGCGGATCCGCCAGGTCCGGCTCCGGCTCGGATACGCCGGGCGTGCGGAGCAGGTAGTCGTAGTCGATGAACCCCGGATCGGCGAAGCGGTCGACGGAACCGCGCAGCGCCAGCCGGCGCTCGACCAACGGCAGGTTGAACGTGAGGCCGGCGTCCGAGCCGGGCGCCCCGCCGTGGGCCAGTGCGAACAGGTCGCCGCGGACCTCCAGCGTGCGGCGTTCGGTGTCCGGGCGGCGCGGTAGATAGCGCACCGCACCGGCCAGCGTGCCGGCGCCGTACAGCGTCCCCTGCGGTCCGAGCAGCACCTCCACCCGCTCGATGTCGTGCAGCCGGAGGTCGACCGCCAGCGGGATGTCGCCGAGGTAGGTGGCGACCCCGTTGTTGTAGTTGTTGCCCGCCGCCTCCGACCCGTTCAGCGCGTCGGTATGCAGGCCGCGCACGATGACGACGTTGCTGCCCCGCGCACCCTGATCGACGACCGTGAGACCGGGAGTCCAGCGCGACAGCTCCGTCAGGTTGTCGATCGCCCGCCGCTCGATGTCCGCGCCGGTCACCGCCGAGATGCTCATCGGCACCTGCTGCAGCGGCTCCTCGATGCGGGTCGCGGAGACGACCACCGCCTCGTCGAACGCCGCCAGTCGGAGGGTGATGCCCGGCAGCTCCACCGGATCGGCAGCGACCTCGACCCCGTCCACCGTCACCTCGCCGAAGCCGCTCAGGAAGACGGTCACCGTGTAGACACCTGGGGAAGGAGCGGCGAACGTGAAGCGGCCCGCGGCATCGGTCACCGTGGAACGCGAACCCTCCGGGCCGCCGAGCAGCGTGACGGCCGCACCGGGCAGCACGGCGCCGGTCGCGTCGACGACCGTGCCGGTGAGCTGCCCCTCCTGCGCGGCGCCGGGCGCCGGCGCGGCGATGACCAGACCGAAGACGACCGCAGAAGTCAATGCGTAGCGAAGCATGGAGCCCCCCTCGGGAACCGGCGTCGAGGTCGGTGCCGAACGCCCGCCGCGAACCGGGAATCGTGATAACACGAATCTCCGCTGGCACACATTCGTTTTATCACGTGTCCGCGGAAACGGGCGATTCAGCGGGTCACCGCGGGGCCGCACCGTTGCCCGCGAGTCGCAGGTTGCGCCGGCCGGACCCGCCGACATAGAATTCTGCCGGCGCGGGCGATCCCCGACGTGAGGGGTCGTGTCGCCCGCGCAGGACACGGGAACACGATTCGAATCGCCCCGCACGCATTCCCCACGGAACGGAGCGGGTCAGAGACAGCGTGACGCTGCACGAAAGGAGTCACGACGTTGGCTGACGTGACGACCACCGAGCACGCCGCCCCGGCGGCGGATGCGCACGGGCACGACGAACACGCCCACGACGACCACGGCCACCACGACCTCGGCTTCTGGCAGACGTACGTGTTCTCCGTCGATCACAAGGTGATCGGCATCCAGTACGCCGTGACGGGGCTGCTCTTCCTGCTGTTCGGCTTCCTGCTGATGATGCTGATGCGCTGGCAGATCGCCTACCCCGGGGAGCCGATTCCCCTGATCGGCGAGTGGCTGGGCGACGAGCGGGCGCCCGGCGGCATCATGCTGCCGGAGTTCTACAACCAGCTCGGGGCCATGCACGGCACCATCATGGTGTTCCTCGGGGTCGTGCCGCTGGCCGTCGGCGGGTTCGGCAACTTCGTGCTGCCGCTGCAGATCGGCGCGCCGGACATGGCGTTCCCGAAGCTGAACATGGCCAGCTACTGGTCGTTCTTCGTCGGCGGCGTGGTGATGTTCGCCAGCTTCTTCGTGCCCGGCGGCGCGGCGAACTCGGGCTGGACATCCTACGCGCCGCTGTCGGTCTTCGCGACCACCGGCCAGACCATGTGGCTGATCGGGATGATCTTCCTGATCACGTCGTCGCTGCTCGGCTCGGTCAACTTCATCGTCACCACGATTCAGTTGCGCGTCCCGGGCCTGAGCTTCATGCGCCTGCCGTTCTTCGTCTGGGCGCAGCTCGTCACCGCGTTCCTCCTGCTGCTGGCCTTTCCGCCCCTCGAGGCGGCCGGCGTCATGCAGTTGATGGACCGCGTGGCGGGCACCAGCTTCTTCCTGCCGGCCGGCCTGGTCTACGCCGACGCGCCGTGGGAGGCGACCGGGGGCGGCAGCGTGCTGCTGTGGCAGCACCTGTTCTGGTTCCTCGCGCATCCCGAGGTCTACGTCCTGATCCTGCCGGCGCTGGGCATCGTCGGCGAGATCATCGCCAACAACACGCGCAAGCCGGTGTGGGGCTACCGCGTGCTGGTCTACTCGGTCGTGTTCCTCGGCTTCATGTCGTTCGTCGTCTGGGCGCACCACATGTTCCTGACCGGCATGGGGACGACGATGAGCTCGTTCTTCCAGACGACGACGATGATCATCTCGATCCCGTCGGTCGTCATCCTGTCGGCGCTGTTCATCACGCTCTACGGCGGGTCGATCCGCTTCACGGTGCCGATGCTGTTCGCGCTGGCGTTCCTGCCGATGTTCGGCATCGGCGGGCTGACCGGGCTGCCGCTGGGCCTGTCGGCGCCCGACATCCACCTGCACGACACCTACTACGTCATCGGCCACTTCCACTACGTGGTCGCGCCGGGCACGCTGATGGCGCTCTTCGGCGGCATCTACTACTGGTTCCCGAAGGCGACCGGCCGGAAGATGAACGACTTCCTCGGGCGGGTCCACTTCTGGGGCTCGTTCGTCTCCATCAACGTCGTCTTCATGCCGATGCTCTACCAGGGGCTGGCGGGGATGAACCGCCGGATGTACGACGGCGGCGAGCAGTACATGATGAACGCGGACGTGCTGTGGCTGAACGAGGTGATCAGCATCGGCGCGTGGGTGCTCGGCCTGTTCCAGCTCCCGTTCATCTACAACTTCTTCCGCAGCATCAAGCACGGCGAGAAGGTGGACGACAACCCGTGGCAGGCCACGACCATCGAGTGGCAGGCGCCGTCGCCGCCGCCGCACGGCAACTTCTCGGCGCCGCCGATGGCGTACCGCGGGCCTTACGAGTACAGCGTGCCGGGCGCGGCCCGCGACTTCCTGATGCAGGGTGAACCCGATACGGCGGCGGCCGAGCAGGCCAAGGTGTAGCGAACGTCATGGAGATTCCGTACATCGTCGAAGAACGGTCCGACACCGGGCTCAACAACGTCAAGCTCGGCATCTGGCTCTTCCTGGCGTCCGAGGTCATGCTCTTCGGCGCGCTCTTCTCGTCCTACGTGCTGCTGCGCCTGATGGCGACCGAGTGGCCGTTCGGCGTGGACGTGCTCAACGTTCCGCTCGGCACGGTCAACACCGCCGTGCTGATCGGGTCGAGCGTCACGATGGTCATGGCCTACGCGTCGCTCAAGATGGACGACTTCGGCCGCTTCAGGTTCTGGCTGGCGTTCACCATCGTCCTGTCGCTGGTCTTCATGGTCATCAAGGGATTCGAGTACAACCACGAGTTCGAGATCGGCAACTTCCCGTGGACGAGCACCTACCTCGCGATCTACTACACGATGACCGGCCTGCACGCGCTGCACATCATCGGCGGCGTCGTCGTGAACACGTATCTCCTTCTGCCGGGCTCGAAGATGTGGAAGACGAACAAGGCGCAGTTCACGAACCGGATAGAGGCGGCCGGCCTCTACTGGCACTTCGTCGACCTGGTGTGGATCTTCCTGTTCCCGGTGCTCTACCTGCTGTAGGGTGGGACGGACGCGAGAACGCACAACATCGAGAGCATCATGAGCGAAGACGTTCAGGCGCACATCAAGACGTACTTGAAGGTCGGCGGCGCGCTGGCCGTGCTGACAGTGATCACCGTGGCGGTGTCGTACATCGATTTCTGGGGCGTGCCGTTCGCGGTGTTCGTGGCGCTCGTCATCGCGGGGACCAAGGGCTCGCTGGTGGTCAGCTTCTTCATGCACCTCATCGAGGAGAAGAAGATGATCCTGGCGACGCTCGTGCTCACCGTGTTCTTCTTCATCGTCCTGATCTTCCTGCCGCTCCTGGGGCACGCGGACAGGCACGGCGAGTACTACACGCTGCCGAACGCCAACGCGCCGGCCGCGGCGCCGGCGGCGGGCCACTAGCCGGATCGCGAAGACGGGAGCCGCGCCATGTCGCTCCGAGCCATTCACCTCGTGTTCATCGCCGCGTCGATCCTGCTGGCGGCGTTCATGGTCATCTGGGGCGTGGCGATGTTCATGACCGAGCGCGGCGTGGCCTGGCATCTGGCGTTCGCGGCGGGATCGTTCTGCGCGGTCGTGGCGATGGGGATCTACGCGGTGAAGTTCGTTCGGAAGACCCGCGAGATCGGGATGCACTGATCGGGCGCTCGAGGGAAAGGGAGCAGGCCGATGACAGGAACCGGAGCGAAAGCCGCGCGGGTCGTTGCGCTGGCGGCGACGCTGTTCGTTCTCGCGCCCGCGGTCGCGTGGGCATGCCCGATCTGCTTCGGGGCGGATCCCGACTCGGCGACCGGCCGCAGCGTGAACTGGGCCGTCTTCACGCTGCTCGGGGTCACCGGCGGGGTGCTGAGCGGCTTCGTCGGCTTCTTTTTTCATCTGTTGAAGCGTTCCCGGCAGGCGCTGGGAAACGATGCGGCGTTCGAGGCCGCGGTGCGGCGCGGCCAGCCCGGAGGGGAATCGTAGATGGGTGAACTACTGGGATTGCCGATCCAGGCGTCGGAGCACGCGCCCGAGATCGACGAGATGATCGTTCTGATCCACTGGCTGATGGCGGTGCTGTTCGTCGGCTGGGGGACCTTCTACGTCTATACCCTGATCCGGTTCCGGGCGAGCGCCAATCCGAAGGCGGACTACACCGGCGTCACGAGCCACACGTCGAGCTACCTGGAGATCGGCGTGGCGGTCATCGAGGCGGTGCTGCTGATCGGTTTCGCCGTCCCCGCCTGGGCGCACCGGGTGAACGACATCCCGCCGGAGGAAGAGGCGACCGTCGTCAACGTGATCGGCAAGCAGTTCGAGTGGATCTCGCACTATCCGGGCCCCGACGGCCGGTGGGGGCGGCGCGACATCAGCCTCATCACGCCGACCAACAACATCGGTCTCGACCGCAGCGACCCGAACGGCGCCGACGACATCGTGTCGATCAACCAGTTGAACCTGCCGATCAACAAGCCGGTAATCATCAACCTGTCGTCGCAGGACGTCATCCACAGCTTCGGCATCGCGGAGATGCGCGTCAAGCAGGACGCCGTACCGGGTTTGCAGATTCCGGTCTGGTGGGTACCGAACGTGCTCGGTCAGTTCGAGGTCAACTGCTCGCAGCTCTGCGGTCTCGGCCACTACCGGATGCGCGGCTTCGTGACGATCATGGAGCAGGACGAGTACGACGCCTGGCTGGAGGAGGAGGCGTCCTTCCTCACCGGCAACTAGGAACCCGAGCACCCCAGGAAGTCTTCCAGCAAGGCGGCCCACGAAGCGCGCCGTGCCTTGCGAACGCCGCAGGCGCGTAGAGGACTGCGTCGCTATCCCGGCAGAGTCCGGCATCAACCGCCGGCGGCGGCAATCGCCTCCCGGAGATCGGCGACGATCCGCTCCATCAGATCGCCCGCCTCGGATACGTCCTCCAACGCGATTCCCGCCGCCGCGTCTATCCGCTGCTGGAACGGTCCTATGGGCAGCGCGAGCTTCGCCGCGTCGATCATCGCCCGCAGGGTCTCGAGGCGAAGCTGCTGGTAACGCTGGTGCTCGGGGGAGCTGAGCTCGACCGGCAGGGCGGGAGGCCGCGGGGTCGGAGATTCCGGAGCCGGAACGGCATCGCCCGGCGCGGCGGCGCCCGAGGGATCGCCCGGCGGCGGGACGCCGGCGGACGGGTTGGCGGCCTCGGGTTCCGCAACCCGCGGCGCCGCATCGCCGGTCCCGGCGACCGGGTCGCCCCCGCCGGCCGGAGCCTCGGCCCGGCCGCAGGCGGCAACGCCGGCGCAGAACGCTGCCGCGACGACCACCAGGCCCGCCAGCAGCGCGCGGCGCGCCCCGTATCGCGCAACGTTTGCGCCGTGACTCATGGCCCGCGCCGGCGTCTCCTCCACGGATCGCTCCCTCGCTGCTTTCACCCGCCCGGCCCGTCGAGCGTCGCCGAACGCGACCGCTACGGTCGCGCCGCGGCTTCCGATTGCCGCCCAACCAGGCCTGACTAGCGCCCGGCGGCGGCCAACTCCTCGCGGATGATCTCGACGAACGTCGCGTAGGACGCCGCGCCCAGGACCACCCGTCCGTTGAGGAACAGCGTCGGCGTCGACGACACCCCGTGGCTCATGCCGATGCGCATGTCCCGATCCACCGTCGCAGCGTGCCGGCCGCTGTCGAGGCACTCGTTGAACGCGCCCGGATCGAGCCCCAGGTCGACGGCGTAGCCCTTCAGCGCGTCGACGTCGAGCGAGCCCTGACTGGCGAACATCGTATCGTGCAGCTCCCAGAATCGGCCCTGCTCGTGGGCGCAGTTGCCGGCCTCGGCCGCCTTGAACGCGTTCGGATGGCTCGGCAGCGGGTAGTCCTTGTAGACGAACCGGATCTGACCCTCGAACTGCTCCATCAACCGCTCCACCGTCTCGGTGGCCCGCCTGCAGTAGGGGCAGTCGAAGTCGGAGAACTCGATGAGCTCTATCGGCGCGGTGTCGGGTCCGCGCGCCGGATCCTCGGCCAGCGCCTCGACGCCGTACCGCGGCGCCTCGAGCATCACCGACACGTCGCCGGCCAGCGCCCGCAGCTCGCTCATGTAGGCATGCAGCGCCTGCAACGGCCGCTGCTGATCGAGCACGGCGCGGATCTCGGGCCGCATCTGCTCCAGGGTGCGTCCCGGGAAGCGGTCCCGGTTCCGCTCGTAGATCAGATCGATCTCCGCGTCGGTCACCTCGATCATCCGGTCCGGCAGTTCCGCTTCCAGCAGCTCGTTGCGCGTCATGCCGCGCGCGGCCGCCTCCCGCTCCACGAGCCGCTCGCCCACGAGCACGTCGAGGGCGCGCCGCCGGGTGTCGTACAGCTCCTGGAGCATCCGGAGCCGCGACGACGCGTCGTTGCGCCGCCACGCATCCTCGAGTTCGGCGAACGTCACCGCGGCGTCGCCGATGCGGGCCACCACCGTATCGTCCCGCTGCTGGGCCGCGGCGGGCGCCGCCGCCAGAAACAGGCCGACAATCGCCGCCGATAGCCAAGTCGTTCTTGAAGACATAAGGAGTGCACTGTACCACCGTTCCGCGACGCCCGGCCGGCGCACCTCCGTATAATGCCGCCCCGATGCCCTCGCACCGGATCGCGGCGCGCGCCCCCCGCGGCCAGGCGGTGGAAACGGACGTCCGCACGGACGCAGAGACCATCTCGGCGATCCTGGAGGACGCGGCGCACGTTCCGGGCGGACACGCGGCCGGGGTGGCCCGGCCGGCCACCGAGGCGGACGTCGCCGCGCTGATCGCGGGCGCCTCCCGCGTGCTGCCGATCGGCGCCCAGTCGTCGCTGACCGGCGGCGCGACGCCGATGGGCGATGTCGTGCTCGACCTGCAGCGATTCGACCGTATCGTTTCCATCGGCGCGGACGAGGTCGTGGTCCAGCCCGGTGTGCCGATCGGCGTGCTGCAGGCGGCGCTCGCGCGGGACGGCCGGTTCTATCCACCGGCGCCCACCTTCGACGGCGCGTGCGCGGGCGGCGTGGTCGCCACGAACGCGGCCGGAGCAGCCACGTTCAAGTACGGGACGACGCGCGACTGGGTGCGGGGGCTCACCGTGGTGCTGGCGACCGGCGACGTCCTCGATCTGACCCGCGGCGAGACGACCGCCCATCCGGACGGCTACTTCGAGGTGGTCACCGGAGAAGGGGCGATCCGCGTGCCCGTGCCCACCTACCGCATGCCGGATGTTCCGAAGTGCTCGGCCGGCTACTTCGCGGCGGCCGGCATGGACCTGGTCGACCTCTTCGTCGGTTCCGAGGGAACGCTCGGGGTCGTCACCGAGGCGACGTTCGCGGTGGTCGCACCGGCGCCGCGGGTGGCGATGGTATGGATCACCCTGCCGAGCGGAGGGGCGGCGACCGATCTGACGCGGAGGCTGCGAACTGCGGCGCGGGATGCCCGGCGCCATGGCGCGGCGCGCGGCGTCGACGTGGCCGCCATCGAGCACCTGGATGCGCGCAGCCTCGCGATCGTGCGGGAGGACGGGGTGGCGCGGCGGCACCAGGTGGCGGCGCCGGACGATGCGCAGGCGGCCCTGCTCGCGCAGGTCGAGCTGCCGCCGGGAGCCGCGCCGACGCCCGGTGCGGCCTATGACGAGATCGGCGGCGCCCTCGCCGGCGACGCGCCGGATACGCCGCTCGTGCGACTCTGCCGGCTGCTCGCGGATGCCGGTGTGCTCGACGACGCGGAAATCGCGCTGCCCGGCGACCGGCGGCAGGCGCACCTGACCGCGATGCGCGAGGCGGTGCCGGAGGGCGTCAACCGCCGCGTCGGCGAGGCGAAGCGCGGGAACGCCGCCATCGAGAAGACCGCGGCGGACATGATCGTGCCGTTCGCACGGTTCGACGAGAGCCTGGCGTTCTTCCACCGGTCGTTCCATGCACGCAGTCTCGACTACGCCATCTGGGGCCATATCTCGGACGGCAACGTTCACCCCAACGTGATTCCCGCTACGATGGAGGACGTGATGCGCGGCAGGCAGGCCATCCTGGAGTGCGGGCGGGAGATCATCAGCCTCGGCGGCTGCCCGCTCGCCGAGCACGGCGTCGGCCGCAACCCGGTCAAGCAGTCGCTGCTCCGGGAGCTGTACGGTGCGGAGGGCGTCGCGCAGATGCGCGCCGTGAAGGCCGCGCTCGACCCGCACGGCAAGCTGGCGCCGGGTGTCCTCTTCCCGGCCGCCGCGGACGGGATGGCGTGATGGAACGGGGAAGGAACCCGATGGGCCGGTTTCTCGTCAACTGGCTGACCAACGGCGTGGCGCTCGGCGCCGTCGCCTGGATC
Organism: Acidobacteriota bacterium; assembly: GCA_009861545.1. Lineage (NCBI taxonomy): Bacteria > Pseudomonadati > Acidobacteriota > Acidobacteriota bacterium. Next base: position 133,797 of record VXME01000067.1, read on the forward strand.
CTGCCCGGGGTGACGATCGCCTCGCTGCCCGCCCTCGCGGTGGCGGCGGTAGTGCTGGGCGTGGTCAACACGATCGTCAAGCCGGTGCTCGTCGTGCTGACGCTGCCGCTGACCGTGATGACGCTCGGCGTCTTCTACCTCATCGTCAACGGCGTCGCCTTCGCCCTGGCCGCCTGGATCGTGCCGGGCTTCGAGGTCCGGTCGTTGGGGTGGGCGATTCTCGGCGCGGCGCTGGTCGGGCTGGTATCGATGTTCATCGGCGGCTTCCAGCAGCCGCCGTCACGTACCCGGATCGACGTGATCGACGTGACGGCCCGCCGGGACTGACGCGAACCCGCCCGGGGCGGTCTACAACTCGACGCGCCGCAGGCGGAGCGCGTTGCCGACCACCGACAGCGAACTCAGGGTCATCGCAGCGCTCGCCCACATGGGACTGATCAGCAGGCCGATGAACGGATAGAGCAACCCGGCCGCAACAGGGACGCCGACTCCGTTGTAGACGAACGCCAGGACCAGATTCTGGCGGACGTTGCGCATCGTCGCGCGGCTGAGCCGCCGCGCCCTGGCGATGGCCCGCAGGTCGCCCCGGACCAGGGTGATCCCGGCGCTCTCCATGGCAACGTCCGTGCCCGTGCCCATGGCGATGCCGACGGCCGCCTCGGCCAGGGCCGGCGCGTCGTTGATGCCGTCGCCCGCCATCGCCACCGTTCGTCCACGGGCCTGCTCGTTCGCCACGAGACGGCGCTTGTCGGCCGGCAGCACACCGGCCACCACGTCCGCGGGGTCGATGCCCACCTCGGCGGCCACCGCCTCGGCGGTCGCGCGGCTGTCGCCGGTCGCCATCACGATGCGCAAGCCTTCGCGGCGCAGAAGGTCGATCGCCTTCGGAGTGGACGCCTTGATCGGATCGACGACGCCGATCACGCCTCGAAGAGTCCCGTCCACGGCGACGAGAATCACGGTCTCGCCGCGACCGCGCCCGGCGTCGGCAAGAGCCGTCAGACCGTGGGCGTCGATCCCCTGCGTCTCCAGAAACGCCGCGGTCCCGATTACCACCTGCCGGCCGTCTACGCGCCCGGCCACGCCGCCGCCGGTTTCCGACAGGAAGTCGTTCGCAACAACCGGCGCCAGGCCGCGGGCGTCGGCCTCGGCGATGACCGCTCCCGCGAGAGGATGCTCGCTGGCCCGCTCGACCCCGGCCGCCAGCCGCAGAAGCTCGTCCTCGTCGACGTCGCCGCCAGATGCGGCCGCCACGGTTCGAACGCGCGGGTTTCCTTCGGTCAGCGTGCCGGTCTTGTCCACGATGAGCGTGTCGACCTTCTCGAGGGTCTCCAGCGCTTCGGCATCGCGGATGAGCACGCCGGCTGTCGCTCCGCGCCCGGTTCCGACCATGATGGCCATCGGCGTCGCCAGCCCCAAGGCGCATGGGCAGGCGATGATGAGCACGGCGACGGCGCTGACCAGCGCCAGCGCCAGCCGCGGCTCGGGGCCCCAGAGCGCCCAGCCGGCGAACGCCGCGACCGCAACGGTGACGACCGCCGGCACGAACCAGCCGGCCAGCCGGTCCGCCACCCGCTGAATCGGCGCGCGGCTGCGCTGCGCCTCGCTCACCATCCGCACGATCTGGGCGAGCATGGTCTCCGCACCGACCCGCTCGGCGCGCATCGTCAGGCTTCCGGTCCCGTTCACGGTGGCGCCGATCACCGCATCCCCGGGTCCCTTCTCGACCGGGATCGGCTCGCCACTGACCATCGACTCGTCGACCGCACTGCGCCCGTCGACGACCACCCCGTCCACCGGGACGCGCTCGCCCGGACGCACGCGCAGCAGCTCTCCGACGCGAACCTCGGCCAGCGGCACGTCCCGGTCGGGCGCACCGCCGGCACCCGCCTTGTCCGGCGTCCCTGCCCCGGTGTCGCCGCCTTCGATCCGATGCGCGACCGCCGGCGCCAGACCGAGCAGCGACCGGAGCGCGGCGCCGGTTCGATGCCGCGCCCGCAGCTCCAGCACCTGCCCGAGGAGCACCAGCACGATGATGACCACCGCCGTGTCGAAGTACGGCTCGACCCCGCCCTCCATCCGGAAACCGGCCGGAAAGCTGCCGGGGGCTACCGTCGCCGCCGCGCTGTAGAGAAATGCCGCGCCGACGCCGAGCGCGATCAGCGTGAACATGTTCGGGCTGCGATTGACGATCGACGCCCAGCCCCGCTCGAAGAAGGGGCGCCCGGCCCACAGCACGACCGGCGCGGCGCAGGCGAGCTGGATCCAGTTCGAGACGGTCCGGCTCAAGGGCAGCGCCGACGCGCCGGCCACCATCTCGGTCATTGCTATGCCGAACACCGGCAGCCCGATCGCCGCGGCGATCCGGAACCGGCGCGTCATGTCGGCCAGCTCCGGGTTCGGCGCTTCCTCCTGCGTCACCGCCCGCGGCTCGAGCGCCATGCCGCAGTTCGGACAGGGGACCGGCTCGGTCTCCCGTACCCCCGGGCACATCGGGCAGACGTACTCGACCGCCGCCGGCGGCGCCGCGACGAACTCCGGCTCGAGCGCCATGCCGCAGTGCGGGCAGGGGACCGGCTCGGTCTCCCGTACCCCCGGGCACATCGGGCAGACGTACGCCGCAACCGTCGTCCCCGGCGCTCCTGCGGCGGGCGGTCGTGTCCGGGCGCCTGCATGCCCGGCTTCGTGGCCGGCCGGCCCATGGCCGTGTCCGGCATGTCCGCAGGCCGCGCCCTCGCCGTCTGCTCCGCAGCCGGGGCGCGAACCGTCGCGGCCGTCCGGCGCGTGCCCATGGCGGGCGGCGGGGTTATCCGCGGACTCGTCGCGTGTACGCAGGAACGCTTCGGGATCGGTCTGAAACGCCGCCTGACACCCGCCGCAGCAGAACAGGTAGGTCGTGCCCCCGTGTTCGTGCGTGAACCGCGCCTTGTCCGGATTTACGGTCATGCCGCACACCGGATCCCGTGTCTCGATTGCCATCGCCTCTCCGGTCAGGATAGCAGCGGAAGGACCGGGCGGTCGTGGCGGGAGCGCCTCACAGCTCCCGCAGAGCCGTCGCCACGGGCAGCCGCGCCGCCCGGATGGCGGGGAAGAGGCCCCCGAAGAAGCCCATCACGACGGCCCACGCGATGCCCTGGACGAGCAGCGCGGGAGTGACCGCGAAGGCGAACGCCACCTGGCTGAAGGTCTGCCAGTTGATGGTGGCGGTCTGGTAGCCGTTGAAGCCGGCGTAGGCGAGCACCCCGCCGATGACGCCGCCGGTCACGCACAGCGCCACCGACTCGACCATCACCGAGATGACCACCGGCAGGCCGCCGAAGCCGAGCGCGCGAAGCGTCGCGATCTCGCGCGTCCGCGCCGCGACGGCCGTGTACATCGTGTTGATGCCGCCGAACACCGCGCCGATGCCCATCAGGAGCGCGATCACCGTGCCGATGCCGGTGATGATGCCGGTGATGGCCTCGGACTGTCCCGAGTAGTAGTCGTCCTCGCGCTCGACCATCACATCCAGCCGCGGGTCGGTCGTCAGCGCGTCCTTGAACGCGTCGAAGTCGCCGGCCGAGTCGAGCTTCGCGTAGACCGACTGGAACGTGTCGCCGCGGCGGTAGGCGGGCTGCAGCACGCGGGCGTCGCACCAGATCTCCGACTCGGCGATGGTGCCGTCCGCCTCGAAGATGCCGACCACCTCCCACGTGCTCTCGCCCCAGCGCTGGGTCGAGCCGAGATCGATGCCCGCGAACTGGTTGGCCGCGCTGCGGCCGACGATGATCTCGTTGGTGCCGGGCCGGAAGATGCGGCCCTCGACGATGCGGATCTCGTCGCGGACCCGGAACGCGGCCGGCTCCACGCCGCGCAGCGGCACGTTGGCCGGGGACCCGGTGCTCCGCTTGGGCACGTCCACCACCACGAACAGCTCGGCCGAGGCGACCGGACCGCCGTCGCCCCGCTGCACGCCGGGCGCGTCCTTGACGATGCGGGTGGTGGCGAGCGTGATGCCGCTGCTCAGCTCGGAGTCGCTCCCGCCACGCATGACGATCGCCGTGTCGGGCGAGCCGGCGCCGGTGAGCGCGGCCCGGAACCCCTCGGCGATGGAGAGCACCGCCACGAAGACGATGACCACCCCCGTCACGCCGATGACGGCGACGACCGACGAGCCGGCCCGCTGGGGCAGGGTGCGCAGGGTGAGCGCGGTGACCGTGAACACCTGGGAGAAGAACCGCATCGTTACACCTTCCGCAGCGCGTCGACGATGCGCAGCCGCGTCGCCAGCAGCGCCGGCACCGCGCCGGCCGCGAACCCGAGCAGAACGACCATCACGCCGCCGATCACCAGATCGCGGGTGGGAAACAGGAACACCGCCAGGAAGCCGCCCGTCGGGTCGCCCAGACCGATCAGCAGCCAACCGACCCCCAGTCCTACCGTCCCGCCGGCGACGGCCAGCGCAAGCGACTCGATCAGCACCAGCATCAGCACGCGCCGGTCGGTGAAGCCGAGCGTCTTCAGGACCGCCAGCTCGTTCGTCCGCTCGCGGATCGACTGCGCCATGGTGTTGGCGGTGATGACCAGGATCGTGAAGAAGACGGCGGCCAGGATCGCGGTCACGATGGCGCCGATGTTGCCGATCTGATCGGCGAAGCCCTGCAGGAACGCCTGCTCGGTGGAGGTCCTCGTCTCGGCCGGGGAATTGGCGAAGCGGGTGTCGATGGCTGCGGCCACCTCCGCGGACCGCGCGGGATCGTCGACGCGGATCACGTACTGGCCCACGAACCGCGCGCCCTGGTCGTTCGCCTCCATCAGGTACTCGTGGTGGAAGAGCATCGTCGACGTGTCGTAGCCCTCCGTGCCCGCCTCGTAGATGCCGTCGATGGTGAACTCCCAGGTCGGTCCGCTCCGCGTGCGGAAGATCGTTCCCTCGATCGGGATCCGGTCGCCCACCTCCCAGCCGAAGCGGTCCGCCGTCACCCGCCCCACGATGGCGCCGGTGCGGTTGCGCAGCCACGCATCGCGCTCCGCGTCGCTCAGCACGATCTCGGGATACAGGCGCAGGTAGCTCTCGGCGTCGACCGCGAACTGTGCGAAGAAGTTGCGCGGGTCCTGGTAGATGCCGCCGAACCAGGACATGTGGCTGATGTCGGCCACCCCGTCGACGGCGGTGATGCGGCCCAGGTAGCTCTCCGGCAGCGGCTGGATGAGCGACACCTTGTGGATCACCAGCATGCGGTCCGCGCCGGCCACCGAGACGCCGGTGCCGAACGCCAGGCGGATGGCGGCCAGGTAGGCGAACAGGACGAACGCCACGACGATCGACAGCACCGTGAACAGCGTCCGCGCCCTGCGGCGGAACAGGTTCTTCCAGACGAGCGGCAGGAACTTCATGACTCCGGCTCCGTGGCGAGCACGCCCTTGTTGAGATGCAGCGTCCGCCGGGCGCGGGCGGCGGCGTGCGCGTCGTGCGTGACCATGACGATGGTCTTGCCGTGCTCGGCGTTGAGCGCCTGCAGCAGGTCGAGGATCTCGTCGCCCGACTTGCGGTCGAGGTCGCCGGTCGGCTCGTCGCACAGCAGCAGCGTCGGGTCGGTGACGATGGCCCGGGCAATGCCGACCCGCTGCTCCTGACCGCCGGAGAGCTGACGCGGATAGTGCCTGGCGCGATCCGAGAGCCCGACCACCTCCAGCGCCGTGGCCACGTGCCGGCGCCGCTCGCTGCGGGACAGCGGCGTCAGCAACAGCGGCAGCTCCACGTTCTTCTCGGCCGTCAGGACCGGCAGCAGGTTGTAGAACTGGAACACGAACCCGACGTGCCGGGCCCGCCAGCCGGCCAGCTTCCCGCCCGCCATGCGGTCGATCCGGTCGCCGCCGACCACGACCTCGCCCTCGGACGGGGTGTCGAGCCCGCCGAGCAGATTCAGCAGGGTCGTCTTGCCGGACCCGGAGGGTCCCATCAGGGCCAGGAAGTCTCCCGCCGGCAGGTCGAGGGTGACGCCCTGCAGGACGTCGATCCGCTCCGACCCGCGCCGGAACACCTTGTGGAGGTTCCGGACCTGTACCAACGCTCCGTTCTCACTCATGGTTCTCACGCATGCCGTGCGCCTCCGGCGTCGAGGGTGTCGGTCGCGGCTTCAATCTGCAATACGCGTCGAGCGTGCGATTCGTTACAGGCCCGTGCTCCGTCCCCGGGCGACGGGTCGCCGGGTCCGACGGTCAGTCGGCGGCCACGCGGTCGCCGTCGGCGAGCTCCGCCGGCCCCTCGGTCACCACCCGCTCGCCGGCCGCGACCCCGGCCAGCACCTCGACGTCGCCGCCGTCCTCGAGGCCGGTGGCGACGGCGCGCCGCTCGACCGTGTCCCCGCGGGTGACGAAGACCACCTGCGTCCCCCCGTCGTTGCGCAGCGCCTCCGCCGGTACCCACAATCGCGGCGGGGCATCGGTGACGGCCACCTCCGGCGGCGGCCCGGCCTCGAGAAACGCCACGTTGATGCCCATGTCCGGCAGGATCCGGGGATCGCCCAGCTCGTCGAACGCGATCCGCACCAGGACCGTCGCGCGCTGGCGGTCGGCGGCGGGAATCGTCGTGATGACACTGGCCGGGATCTCCCAATCGGGGTAGGCGTCGAGGGTGGCCACCACGCGCTGTTCCGGAGAGACGCGGTTGATGTAGCTCTCGTTGACGTCGACCTCGATCTCCAGAGACGACATGTCGACGATGGTGCAGACGCCGGTGCGCGTGAAGCCGCCGCCTGCGCTCACCGGCGAGATCATCTCGCCCGGCTGGGCGTCCTTGGAGATGGCGACGCCGCTGAAGGGCGCCCGGATGACGGTGTCCTCCAGCGCCGTCCGCCGCACGTCGATCTCGCGCTCGGCGACCACGACCTGCTCGCGCTGGTTGCCGATGCGCGCCCGGAGAAAGTCGACCTCGGCCTGCGCCGCGTCGAGGTCGGCCTGCCCGATCAGGCGCTGTTCCAGAAGACGGCGCTGGCGGTCGAGGTCGAGCCGCGCCTCTTCGTACCGCACCTCCAGCTCGGCCAGCGCACCCCGCGCCGCGCCGAGCTGCGCCTCGGCCAGCGCGAGGTAGGACCGCTCCGTGGTGTCGTCGAGCCGGGCCAGGACCTGCCCCTCGGCGACGGCCATCCCCTCCTCGACGAGTACTTCGACGATGCGCCCGGTGACCTTGGACGAGACGGTCGACTGCAGGCGCGCGGTCACGTAGCCGGAAGCGTTCAGCACCGTCGGCTGGCCGTCGGCGGCCACGGTCCGGCGCACCGCCGCCGTGCTCACGACGGGAATCCGGGCCTCTTCCCACCAGCGCCAGCCCGCGGCGGCGCCGGCCCCCATGACGACGAGAAGCAGCACCAGCGAGACGATTCGGCCCACCCAGGATCGGCCGCCCCGCGACCGGTCGATCTTCAGTTCGTCGAGTGACGCTGCCATGGATGCTCGCGATCTGTAGTGGCTCTGCCCTGATGATACGCGCCGGAAGCGCCCTCGATGACAAGCGTGGCGCCGCCGGACGCCCGCGGTCGTTTCGACGGGCGGGGAGGCCGTCAGGTTCCCCGCGGCGGTCCTTCCGCAGCGGACCGCACGTGCATCGAGACTCCCGTCTGGTGTAGATTACCCTGCCGGTCGACAAGAACCCTGGACAAACCACGGCCGGGTAGGGTAGATCATCGGTAATCCCCTCCGACTCCATGTCGAGGAAATACCGTCAGCAAGGGTACCAGGACGACGAGCGCCAGCGCCCGGAGCGCACTGGCGAGCGCAAGCCGAAGGGTGACGGACGCCCGCGGCGCGGATACGGTCCGCGCGAGCCGCGGGTGGTGAACATGCCGGCCTTTCGGGAGGTGCTGAAGTGCGCCCGTTGCGGCGCGTCGCTGTCCTCGTCGATTCGCTTCGACACGCAGTGCGCCAAGTGCGCGGCCGATCTCCATAGCTGCGCGCAGTGCACCTGGTTCGACACGAGTCGGACGCGGGAATGCGCGCAGCCGATTCCGAAGCGGGTTTCCCCGAAGGACGCCCGCAACAGTTGCACCTTCTTCGAGGCGCGGGTGACGGTGGAGCGCGAGACCCATTCGAGCGTGGCGGCGCCGCCGTCGGCCGCGCCGGCGGCAAGACGACCGCCCAGCCCCGCCGCGGCGAGCGCGCGGCAGGCGTTCGACGACCTGTTCAAGTAGACCTGCCGCCACCCGGCCGAATCCGGCCCGCATACCGAAGATGTACTCCCCCGGCGCAGCCACCGACCTTCAGCGGCGTCTCGAAGCCTTGTCCTCGCCGGTGAGGCTGGTCTTCTTCACGCAGACCTTCGGGTGCGACACGTGCCTGCCCGCACGGCAGGCGGCCGACCGGATTGCCGCGCTCTCGGAGCGGGTCACGGTCGAGGAGCACAACCTCGTGCTCGACCGCGAGCAGGTCGCGGAGTACGGCGTCGAGTGGGCGCCGGCGCTGGCGATCGCCGGAACGCAGGACGTGGGCATACGCTACTACGGCGTACCCGACGGCTACGAGATCGTGTCGCTGGTGGACGCCATCGAGATCGCCGGCGGCGGCGGTCCCCCCCTGAGCGACGAGACCCTCGACGCGCTCGACGCCCTCGACCGGGACGTGCATCTGCGGGTCTTCGTCACGCCGACCTGACGGTTCTGTCCCCAGGCGGTCAGCCTGGCCTGGCGTCTTGCGGCGGCGAGCCCGCACGTGACGGCCTCGGTGATCGATGCGACGTCGTTCCCGGATCTCGCCCAACGCTACCTGGTGACCGGCGTTCCGAAGACGATCGTCGGCGACGGGGCGGAGATCATGGGCGCCGTGCCCGAGGCCGACCTCGTGGCGCAGGTTCTGCAGGCCGGCGCATGATCTCCCGGGGCGCCGGCGGCGCCCCGGACGCCACGTCGCTTCCGCCTCGGATCTTCGCCGCCCGGTCGACGCGGAGCGGCCCGACGGGGCGGCGCGTAGAAGCCCTCCGGCGCGGGTTGCTCGTGGCGGCGTGCAGCCTGGCGCTGCCGCCCGCGGGCATGGCGCAGACCGCCGTGGAGCCTCGGCCCCGGCTCGAGATTTCCGGCGGTCTCAGCTCCATCGACGGGGATGCGGTCGTCGACGGCCACGGCGCGGGCTGGATGTTCGGCGCCGGCTGGCGCGCGACGGCGCGGCTGGCGATGGTCATGGAAGCGGGCAGCAACCGCCTCCGGGGAGACACGGACCTGCTGCACCTCACCGCCGACTTCCACCAGCTCATGGCGGGCGCACGCTTCACCTTCGGCGGCGGACGCCTGCGGCCGTTCGCGCAGGCGCTCTTCGGCGGGTCGCGCATCGACTACGCGGCGTCCGCGAGCTACCCCTTCGACACCCTCGGCGTGTTCGACGAGACCCGCTGGGCCTGGCAGATCGGGGGCGGCGGCGACATCCCCCTGACGTCGACCTACTCGCGCCGGCTCCTGCTGCGTCTCGGCGTGGACTTCCGCCGCGTGCGGACGTTCGCGCCTCTCGGCCAGGCTCGCCTGCACGCCGCTCTCGCGTACGGGTTCCTGCACCGCTAGGCGTCTGCGCCGTAGAGACGGCGTAGACTCCTCCCAGCATGACCACGAGGTCGCTGCAGGCCCGCGGGGTTGCAAGGAACGGGCCGGTCACTTAATCTTCGGGTAGACGTACCCGTAGCGGCCGAACGGGCTGCCGCACCTGATATCCCGGAAGGACGATCCACTCATGCCGACGAGACTCGCGGTCGCGCTGGCGGCGCTGGTTCTCTTCGTCGCGCTGCCGGCGCTGGCCGAGCTGTACACCGAATGGCTCTGGTTCGGCGAGGTCGAGTACCAGAGCGTCTTCCTCAAGAGCCTGGCGATGCGGTGGCTGCTCGGGGCGGCCGCCTTCGTGCTGGCGTTCCTCGTGCTGTACGGGAACCTGCGCCTGGCCGTGAAGCGCGCCCGGCGCCCCTACGTGGTGTTCGCCGGCGGCGGGGACCTGCAGCCGATCGTGCTCGAGCGCCGGCATCTGGCCTGGCTGGCCCTGGGCGCCTCGGGACTGGCCGCGCTCTTCATCGGCGGAGTGGCTTCCAGCCAGTGGCTGCTGGTGCTGCAGTACCTGGAGGCGACGCCGTTCGGCCAGGCCGATCCGCTGATCGGACGCGACGCCGCGTTCTACATCTTCACGCTGCCGTTCCTCGACTTCGTCCGGCTCGGCCTGTTCGCGGTCGTCGTGTTGGCGGCGGTCGGCGGGGCTGCGGCCTACGTGGTCTCCGGAGAGATTGCCGTCCAGCCGGACGGAATCCAGGTGGGCGAGCAGGCACGGCGGCATCTGCTGATGCTCGGCGCGGCCGTCTTCCTGCTGTTCGCCTGGGCCGCGTACCTGGACATGCCGCGTCTGCTGACGACGCCGGCCGGCATCGTGCATGGCGCGTCGTACGTCGACGTGGCGGTGCGCCTGCCGGTATTGCGCATCCTCATGGCGGTGTCGGTGTTCGCGGCGGGCGCCTGCGTCTACGGGGCGTTCGCGGGCAGCACCTGGCCGGTGGCTGCCGTGACCGGTGTGTATCTGTTCGTGTGGATCGGCGGCGGCGGAACCGCGACGGCGCTGCAGCGTCTCGTGGTCACGCCGGACGAACAGCAGAAGGAGGCGCCGTACATCGCCCACAACATCGCGGCGACGCGCACCGCTTTCGACCTCGACGTGGTCGAGGAGCGGCAGGTGTCGGGCGACGCTCTCCTGACCATGAACGACATCGAGAACAACGCCGAGACGATCAACAACGTCCGGCTCTGGGATCACCAGCCGCTGCTCGACACGTTCGGGCAGATCCAGGAGATCCGCACGTACTACGAGTTCGCGTCGGTCGACAACGACCGCTACGTCGTCGACGGCGAGTACCGCCAGACCATGCTGTCGAGCCGCGAGATCAACTCGGACAGCCTGCCGAACCGGTCGTGGGTGAACGAGCGCCTGCAGTACACGCACGGTTTCGGCGTCGCGCTCGGCCCCGTCAACCAGGTTACGGAGGAGGGCCTGCCGGTCCTGTTCATCCAGGACCTGCCGCCCACCTCGCAGACCGACCTCGCCGTCGATCAACCGAGCATCTACTTCGGCGAGCTGTCCAACGACTACGTGCTCGTCAACACGAACACCGACGAGTTCCACTACCCGCAGGGCGACGACAACGTCTCCACCCGTTACGACGGCGCCGGCGGGGTGGAGATCGGCGGTGTGCTGCGCCGGCTGCTGCTCAGCCTCCGCTTCCAGTCCTACGAGATCCTCGTCAGCGGCCAGCTCAACCCCGACAGCCGCGTCATCTTCCACCGCAACATCTCGGACCGGGTGGCCACCATCGCGCCGTTCCTGCGCTACGACGCCGACCCGTACCTGGTGATCGCGGACGGGCGGCTCTACTGGATGCGCGACGCCTACACGGTCTCCGGCAACTATCCGTACTCGACGCCGGTCGGCAACGGCATCAACTACATCCGCAACTCGGTGAAGATCGTCATCGACGCCTACAACGGCGACACGATCTTCTATCTGGCCGAACCGGACGATCCGCTCGGCGTCACGCTCGGGAAGATCTTCCCGGACCTGCTGCAGCCGCTCGACGAGATGCCGGAGGCGTTGCGGAGCCACATCCGCTATCCGGAAGGGATCTTCTCGCTGCAGACGTCGATGTACTCCACGTTCCACATGACCAACCCCTCGGTCTTCTACAACCGCGAGGACCAGTGGGAGGTGCCGGTCATCGACAACGAGCAGATGGAGCCCTACTACACCATCATGCGGCTGCCGGGCGAGGAGCGGGCCGAGTTCATCCAGATGCTGCCGTTCACGCCGCGCGGCAGGAACAACCTGGCCGCCTGGATGGTGGCGCGCAGCGACGGCGAGAACTACGGCAAGATGCTCGTCTTCCAGTTCCCCAAGCAGAAGCTGGTGTTCGGGCCGTCGCAGATCGTCGCGCGCATCAACCAGGACCAGGAGATCTCGCCGCAGATCACGCTCTGGAACCAGCAGGGCTCGGAGGTGATCCAGGGTACGCTGCTCGTCATTCCGATCGAGGAGGCGCTGCTCTACATCCGGCCGCTGTACCTGCGGGCGTCGGGCGGCCGCATCCCCGAGCTGACGCGTGTGGTCGTCGCCTACCAGAACCAGATCGTCATGGAGGAAACGCTGGACGCCGCGCTGGCGCGGCTGTTCGGCGAGCCGGGGCTGCCGGCCGCGGCGCCTCCGACGACGCTGGTCGCGGACGTGTCGGGATCGACGGCGGCTCCGGCAGCACCCCGGAACGGATCGCTGGCCAGCCAGGCGCAGGATCACTACACGCGCGCGATCCGGGCCCAGCGCAGCGGCGACTGGGCGCTGTACGGCCGCGAGCTCGAGCAGCTCGGCGAGGTGCTCGAGGAGCTGCGGGCCGAGAGCGAGAACTGAGCGAGAGTCCCACCCGTGCCGCAGAATGACGGCGGGACGGGTCCGTCCGCATCTACTGTTGCTATCCGTTCGGAGGCGCATTCGCAGGGGGGAAACACGACATGAAGAGCCTGCATCGCACCATGCCAATCATTCTGGCCGTCGGCGCCCTCGCCGTTCCGGCGGCGTGCGGCGGCGAGCCGGAACAGGTCGAGCCGACGCCCGGGCTGACCGCCTTCACCGGCGCGCGGCTGATCATCGGCGACGGCGAGACCATCGAGAGCGGCACGATCGTGGCCCGGGACGGCGTCATCGAAGCGATCGGGGCAAGCGACGCGATCTCGGTGCCCGAGGGCGCCTCCGCGGTGGATCTGAGCGGCAGGACGGTGACGCCGGGGCTGGTCAACGCCCACGGGCACGTCAACGACGTCGTCGGCCTCGAAGCCGACCCGTCGTTCTACACCGAGGAACACGTCGTGAACCAGCTCGCGCTCTATGCGCGCTACGGCGTCACCACGGTCGCCAGCCTCGGCGGCGACGGACCGGAAGCCATCACCGTGCGCGACCGCGAGGGACCCGACCTGAAGCACGCGCGCATCCGCGTCGCCGGTCCGATCGTCGTCGCCGACACGCCGGAGCAGGCGGCCGAGCAGGTAAACGCGGCGGCCGACATGAACGTCGATTTCATCAAGATCCGCGTCGATGACAACCTCGGCGCCACGCGGAAGATGACCCCCGAGGTCTATCAGGCGGTCATCGACACGGCGCACGAGCGCGACCTCATGCTCACCGCGCACATGTACTACCTCGACGACGCCAAGGGACTGATGAAGGCCGGGGCGGACTTCCTCGCCCACAGCGTCCGCGACGTCGACGTCGACCAGGAGCTGATCGACCTGCTGACCGCCAGCGGCGTGTGCTATTGCCCGACGCTGATGCGCGAGGTCTCGACCTACGTCTACGAGGAGCGGCCGGACTGGTTCGACGAAGAGTTCTTCCTGAGGGATGTCGACCCGCAGGTGATTGCGGCGCTCGAGGACCCGGAGCGGCAGGAGAGAACCCGCAACAGCCGCAGCGCACAGACCTACAAGGCGCAGCTCCCGACCGCGATGCGCAACGTCAAGGCGCTCCACGACGCCGGGGTGCGGATTGCGATGGGCACCGACACGGGTCCGGCCGCCCGCTTCCAGGGCTACTTCGAGCACGGGGAGCTCGACCTGATGGTCGAATCCGGGCTGACGCCGATGCAGGCGATCATCGCCTCGACCCGCGACGCCGCTGCCTGCCTCGACCTGGAACGGGTCGGGACGCTCGAGGCCGGCAACTTCGCCGACTTCGTCGTCTACACCGCGAACCCGGCCGAGGACATCCGCAACAGCCGCACGATCGAGTCGGTCTGGATCGCGGGCAACAAGGTACCGGGGGTGGCGGTAGACTGATCCCGCGCCGTTGCCCTCGGCGACCCGGCTCGCGCATGGGACGGCGAGCAGGGTTGCCGGCGCAGGCGATGGACGCAGTTCAGGTCACCATGCCCCGCGGTTCCTGGTACGCTTAGTCCGTGCGGCAGGTCGAAGGCTCCATCGTCTGCGCCGAGTGCGGCCGGCTCGTCGGCATCAACGAGGAACGCTGCCCGTACTGCGGCGCGTGGCGCCCCGGCCTCTTCGGGTGGGCCCCGTTCCTGCGCTCGCTGGTCGGCGCCCGGCTCGATCTGATCGTCCTCATCACCGGCGCCTGCCTGACGCTCTACGCCCTCGCGCTTCTGCTGCAGCCGGAAGCGATCTTCGCGTCAACGGGCTTTCTCTCGATTCTCTCGCCCGGGGGCCGCGCCCTCTACCAGCTCGGCATGACCGGCGGCGTCGCGTGGGAGCTCGGCTGGTGGTGGACGCTGCTGACCGCCACCTACCTGCACGGCGGCCTGCTGCACATCGCCTTCAACGTGATGTGGATCCGCAACCTCGGGCCGGCGGCGGCCGAGGTCTACGGCCCCGCCCGGACGTTCGTGCTGTTCAACGTCGCCGCCGCCTCGGGGTTCCTGCTGTCGAACGAAATGTCCGGCGCGCCGACGATAGGCGCCTCGGGAGCCATCTTCGGGCTGCTCGCGGCGCTGATCGTCTACGGCCGCAAGCGGGGCAGCTCGGTGATGACGCAACAGCTCTGGCAGTGGGCAATCATCCTCGGCATCTTCGGCTTCATCGTGCCGAGCGTGAACAACTGGGCGCACGGCGGCGGCTTCGCCGGCGGCTGGATCGCGGCGCACCTGATGGGTTTCAGCGACGAGCACCGGGAGAGCACGCGGGTCCTGGTGGCGGCGCTCGCCCTGATTGCCGTCACCGCGGTAGGAATCGCGCTGTCGTTCTACAACGTGACGGGCATTCTGCTCGCCGAGTAAGAGAAGCGGCACTCATTCCGCCACCGGCGCGCGGCGGGAACGGCGGCGCCCCCGTCGCCGCCGGCGGCGCGGCGCCCGCACGCCGTGGGAGACGAGATCCCGCCAGCGCGCGAGCGCCTCGGAATCCTCTCCGTGGATCTCCAGCCAGGTCAGCGCGTCGGGCAGGCTGGCCCGTGCGAGGATGCCCCGTATCCGGCGCGGCGGCAGACCGGGATCCCTGAGCAGCGGCTGCAGCGACAGCACCTGTCGCAGGTGCTCGACGTCGCGCCGCGCGACCGGCAGGTCGCCCAGCGAAACGCGCAACGAGGCGCCGCGCGGATCGCGCCGGGGCGGCGTCAGGTCGATCTCCTGGACGGGCGCCACCAGACTGCCCAGGAGAATCGCGTTCGAGAGCGCATCGGGCGCCGCGTCGAACCGCGCCCGGTAGGCGTCGAGCGCCTCCAGCGAACGCCACAACGCGGCCGACCGCGGGCGGTTGACCTCCGGGGCGATGTGGCGCAGCAGCCCGGTCCGCGACAGCCGCTTGAAGATGCGGGCCGCGACGCCGCTCCGCAGCAGCTTGTACATCTCCTCGACCAGCCGCGCGGGGGACGCGTTCCTTATCTCCGCGCGCTGCCGGGCGATGCCTTCCCGGACCGGCCCGTGGAGCCGGAAATCGAGCCGTGCGGCGAACGCGACGGCCCGCAGCATCCGGACCGGATCCTCGACGAAGCGCTCGTCCGGATCGCCGATGCAGCGGATGAGCCGGCGGCGGAGATCCGCCATCCCGCCGACGTAGTCGATGACCGCGAAGGTATCGATGTCGTAGAAGAGCCCGTTGATCGTGAAGTCGCGGCGGAAGGCATCCTCCTCGGGGGTCCCGAAGGTGTTGTCGCGCCGTATCGGCGGTCGCGCGCGTCGGCCGCCGCGCGTGACGGAGGACGGCGCGTCCGGCTCCGGCTCGCGGCCCGCGGCAGCGCGGGCGGGCGCCGCGTCCGGCGGAACCTGGCGGCGGAACGTCGCGACCTCGATCGTCTTGTTCCCGAACTTGACGTGCGCCAGCCGGAAGCGCCGGCCGATGATCCAGCAGTTCCGGAAGATGCGCTTGACCTCGTGCGGATGGGCCGACGTGCCGATGTCGAAGTCCTTCGGGCGCCGGTCGAGCAGCAGGTCGCGTACCCCGCCGCCCACCAGGTAGGCGGTGTGGTTGAACTTTCGCAGGCGGTACAGGACCTTCAGCGCGTCGGGATCGATCCGCTGCCGCGAGATCGCGTGGTTGGCGCGGGAGATGACGGTCGGAGCGACCACTACTTCCGTCGCCTCGACGCAACGTCCTCCGGCGACCCGAATCGACCGACGCGCGGGCGGGACATGAGACCACCGGCATTGTAGCGGCTGGGGAGCCCGTGGTGCAGCCGTGCCGCTACGGCGCTAGCGCCCCGAACGCCTCGCTGGCTCGGCGTCTCGGCCCATCCCCTCCGCTCCATGACCCTGCGCCGCAGAACTCCGCTGCGCTGCGTTCTGCGGCGCAAGCTCGTAGAATGAAGGAAGGCCGATTCAACGATACGGCGTGACCGAACGACCCTACCACGCGCGACTGGCCCGGATGCGGGACGCCTTCCCGGCGCCCGTATCGGACCGGATGCACGACGCCTACTTCGTCTTCTCCATCCTCCGGGCGCTCGATGCGGTCGACGACCTCAAGTCCGAGGTCCCGCTCCTCGGCCGGCCGCGCGCGCTGGACTACGCGGCGGCGGAGCAGGCCGTCCTCGGCGAGGAGGGGCGCAGCGTCGAAGAGGTGGCGCACCTGCTGGTCGACCAGCTCGAGGGCATGCCCATCTGGGGGCATCCGCGAACGCAGATCAACGTCGTTCCCCCGCCGTCGATCCCGAGCGTGATCGGATCGCTGCTGCCGGCCATCTACAACCCGAACCTGGTCTCCGACGACACGTCGTACGGCCTCATGCTGACCGAGGCGGCGGCTACCGCGATGGTGTCCCGGCTCGTCGGCTACGACGCGGCGCGGGCCGCCGGCGTCTTCACCTTCGGCGGTACCGGGACGGTGCTCTACGGCGCGAAGCTGGGCATCGAGAAGGCGTTTCCCGACGCGATGGACAACGGCGTTCCCGCCGGCGGCGTGATCCTCGCTTCGTCCCAGAGCCACTACTGCCGGCTGAACGTCGCCGGCTGGCTCGGTCTCGGCGAGAAGAGCGTCGTCGAGGTGCCGACCCACCTGCAGAACGACATCCGCATCGACCGGCTGGAGGCCGCCGCCCGCGAGGCGCTCGACCAGGGCCGGCGCATCGTCGCCCTGGTGGCGACGATGGGCACGACCGATGCGTTCGGCATCGACGACCTCGAGGCCATCGCCGACCTGCGCGACCGGCTGGTCGAGGACTACGGTCTCGGCTACACGCCGCACGTGCATGCCGACGCGGTCATCGGCTGGGCGTGGTCCGTGTTCAACGACTACGACTTCGAGCAGAATCCGCTCGGCTTCCGCCCCCGCACGGTGCGGGCGCTCGCCGCGGCGCGGAGGCGCATCTCGAAGCTGCACCGCGCCGACTCGATCGGCATCGACTTCCACAAGACCGGCTTCACGCCGTACGTCTCCAGCCTGTTTCTCGCCCGCGACCGGGCCGACATGCAGCTCCTCGTCCGTGGCCGGGAGCAGATGCCCTACCTGTTCCAGAGCGGCGAGCGCCACCCCGGGGTGTTCACGCTGGAGACGTCGCGGGGCGCTTCCGGCGTGCTCGCCGCGTACGCCAACCTGCAGCTCTTCGGGCAGGTCGGCCTCCGCGTCCTCCTCGGCCATCTGGTCGAGATGGCCGAAGCGTTGCGCGAGCACCTCGAAGGGCACGACTCGACCACCGTGCTCAACGACGACGGCGTCGGCACGGTGACCGTCTTCCGGGTCTATCCCGACGGCGTGGACACGTGGACCGTAAAGGACCGCGAGCGAACGGACCCCGGCGCGCGCGAGGAGCTGCTGCGGCACAACGACTACAACCGGCGGCTGTTCCGGTATCTCTACGACCGCGCGATGCGCGGCGAGGGCGTGCACATCTCGATGACCGACTGCTATCGGGAGACCGACTACGGCGAGCCGATGGTCGGCCTGAAGAGCTTCATCCTGTCCCCGTTCATCGATGAGCAGGACGTCGAGCAGCTCGTCCGGGACATCCTCGACGCGCGGCGGGCGATTCGGGAGGAGACGTCCTGATACGACGATTCCCGTTCTACGCACGCGTCGCGTTTCCGGCATGCTCCGCCGGCACGGGCAAGGGCGGAGACACGGGGACGGTATTTCGTGCCTGCACGAAATACAAGAGAGCGAAACGCGCGTACAATGCACCCGATGCTCGTCCTCGCCGGCGCGGCATCTCCGAGCCGGGGCACGTGTCCGGGGCCCCGCCCACGTGGGAGCGAATGATGAAAATCACACTGATGGTGGCATCCCTGTTGGCGGCGCCGCTCGCCTCCGCGGCGCAGGACGGCGGCATCTCCGGTGCGGTGACCGACGACACCGGCGGCGTGTTGCCCGGCGTGACCGTCGAGGCGTCGAGCGCCGCGCTGCCGGGCCCTCGTGTGGCCTTCACCGACGGTGACGGGGTCTACAGCCTCACGGCGCTGCCCCCCGGCGGCTACGTCGTCACGTTCACCCTGCCCGGCTTCGAGCGGGCGGAGCGGGAGGTGGAACTGGCCGCGGGGGTCACCGCCACGATAGACGTCGACCTGGCCCTCGGCGGGCTCTTCGAGGAGGTCACCGTCTCGGTCACCGGCACCGCCATCGAGGCGCCGGCCATCAACATGCCCCACGCGGTGACCGTGGTCAGCCGCGAGACGCTGGAGCAGCAGGGAGCGACGCAGCTCGTCGATCTCTTCCGCAACCTGAACGTCAGCCACGGCGTGGTCGGCGAGCGGAACAGTTGGTACAACTCCAATCAGCCGTCGACCCTCACCGAGAACGTGGCCAACGTCAACCTGCGCGGCCTGGGCGCCTCGCGAACGCTCGTGCTGATCAACGGGCGGCGCCACGTGCCGGTGCCCGCGCGCCTGATCGGCGGACGCTTCGTCGACGTCAACACGATCCCGGCCATCGCCGTCGGCCGGCTCGAGGTGATGAAAGAGGGAGCCTCGGCGACGTACGGGTCCGACGCGGTCGGCGGCGTCGCCAACTTCGTGACGCGCAGCGACTTCCGGGGCTTCGAGTTCAACGTCGCGCACGACTACTTCGACAGCGGCGGCGATACCACGGTCGCCGGCATCTGGGGCGGCCGGATCGGCAACTCCAGCGCCGTCTTCTCCGCGGAACGGGTCGGCCGGCAGGAGTTGCAGATGGAGGACCGTCCGTGGACGCTCGACCGCCTGAGCACGCACGTCGGCGGCAACCGCGCCGGCTGGTCGAGCCTGGGGAACCCCGGCACGTTCGCGGTCGGGGCGCCGACGCCGTGGACCGCCGACGTCTTCGATCCCCGCTGCACGGACTTCGGCGGCCAGGACGAGGGCTGGACCTGCCGCTTCCGCTACGCGCCCTACGACAACCTGATCGACGAGCAGGAGCAGACGCGCGCGTTCGCCGAGATCAACGGTCCCCTGAACGACCGGACGAACTACCACATCGAGGGGCTCTGGTCCGACGCCGTCATCCCGAACTGGTACACGACGCCGTCGTACCCGCCCTTCCCGCTGACGAGCACCACGATCATGGAGGTGGCGGCCGACCACCCGGGACGGCAGCAGTTCTGCTCGAGCTACGCGGGTGACGGAAAGGCCGATCCGATGGGCGCCTGCCTGGGCGATGCCCCGTGGTACCTGAACGGCCGCCCGTTCGGCAACTCCGGCCCCGGGCGCCGGCTGCGGCGCGAGTCCCGCACCGCGCGGATCGCCGCCTCGGTCGACGGCGACTTTCTGATGGGCGGGCGGAACGCCAACTGGGACGTCGGCATGAGCTACTCGCGGGCGCAGGGCAACCTGAACCTGCCGGCGGTCTACACCGACCGGATCTACCGCTCGTTCCGCGGCTTCGGCGGACCCGACTGCGGCGTCGGGGTGATGGCGGACCGCAGTTCCCCGGCGGGCATGACGCTGGGGCCGCTCGGCGGCGCGGTGGCGGGCCAGGGGCCCTGCATGTACTACAACCCGTTCAGCAACGCCATCCAGCGCTCCGACCAACCGGGCGCCCCGTTCCGGAACACGGACAATCCGGACTACGTCCCCGCCCTGGCGAACCCCGAGGCGCTGCGGCTGTGGCTCAACGAGGAAGTGGACCTGGTCAGCACCACCGACCTGTTCGTGGCCGACGCCACGCTGAGCGGCAACCTCGTCGAGAACGTGGCGGACTTCGCCGTCGGGTACCAGTACCGCGGGACGCACGCGGACGGCGATCCGAACGATCCCGGGGACGTCACCCGGAACCCGTGTCCGGTGGCGGGCGACATGGACTGCCCGGCGGGCGTCCGGTTCGGGCCCTACCTTTTCACCAACGTCCACCGGCCCTACGCCGCGGACCAGCAGGTGCAGCGGCTGTTCGGCGAGCTGGCCCTGGGCCTCGGCCCCCGCGTCGACACCCAGCTCGCGGCCAACTACGAGTTCTACAACGTGGCCGGGAGCCGCGTGAACAGCTTCGACCCCAAGGTCGGCTGGCGCATCCAGGCGGCGGAAAACCTGCACTACTCGCTGGCGTTCCGCGGCTCGGTGCAGACCACCTTCCGGACGCCCTCGCTCGACGACCTGAACACCAGCCCGCTGACGACGCTGGAGTGGATCAACGAAACCGGCGCCTACCAGGCCGTCGACCGCTTCGGACGCACGGACCTGCTCCCCGAGCGCGCCTTCACCTACAACGCAGGGACGGTGCTGTTCCTCGAGGGGGGTGTCGAGGCCACCGTCGACTACTGGCACTACGACTTCGACAACGTGATCGGCTCGATGCCCTACGACGCCATCACCAGCCTCTACGCCAGCGACGACCCGGCCACCCGCGCGGCGGTGTCGCCGTTCATCATCTGTCCCGGCGGGCGCGCCTCGGACCTGGCCCCCGCGGATCGGTGCATCGCCCAGAACCTGCAGCGCATCCAGATCGACCTGGTGAACTGGCCGGGGCTCACCACCTCGGGCGTCGACACCCACTTCGCGGCCCGGACCGACGCGGGGCCGGGGCAGTTCTCGGCGACCTGGGACTCCACCTACACGCTCGGCTACAACACCAAGGAGCTGCTGCTGGAGGGCGCGGACCTGGTCCTCTACGCGGAACGGGAATCCGCCGGCTACCTGAACTTCGCCCATCCCATCGCGGTGCCGCTGCCGCGCTGGAAGAGCCGCTGGTCGGGCTCCTACGCCTGGAGCAACTACACGCTCGCGAGCTATCTGAGCTACATCTCCTCCTACGAGGACCGGGGGGACAACACGACCGCGCCGATCATCGACCCGTTCCTCACCTGGGACGTGAGCTTCCTGTGGCGCTTCCCGGGCAGCGGGATGAACCTGACCCTCTACGCGATGAACCTGACCGGGCAGATTCCGCCCTGGGCCAACATCGAGCAGTCCTACGACGGGTTCACGCACGACCCGAAGGGCCGCCGGGTCAAGATGGCGCTGAGCTGGCGCTTCGGGGGCTGACGGGCGTTTCACGTGCGGGCAGGTCGGACGATCCGCCGCGGCCGATTGTCGGGAAACATTTTGCAATCTTCATCCAATAGACCGCACAAGGGGGCTTTCTCTATAAAGATTTGATAATCTTGCGGTCATGGCCTCCGTTCCGAGGATTGGAGACATCCCACAGCAGCTCTCACCGAAGGAATTCTGGGACCTGTTCGGGCATCTCGAGCACGCCGGGCTCGACTTCAAACGCGGCGTGCCGGCCGATATTCGCGACACGATCGCGGCCATGGCCATGACCCATGGTGGATTGATCGTTCACGGGGTCGATGATCGGCGTCTGCTCGTCGGCTGTCCGCTCTCGCAGAACACCCAGGATCGAATCACGCGCATCGCGGCCGAGTGCGGGGTGGACGTACAGCTCCTGGCGCTTGCCGTCGACGACTTGGAGCTGACCCTCTGCGCGGTGCCGGAAGTGCGCGGCCGGATTGTCACTACTCCCGACGGCCGGCTGCTCCGGCGCGTGGGCGGCGACTCGCAACCCTTGCGCGGGGACGCGATGGCCCGGTTCGTTCGCGAGCGCGAACATCGAGCGGGCGAGGACGAACCTCTCGCGGTCGTCGATCTGTCGGCCTTCGACATCGCAGCCGTCAATCAGGCGCTCACGGCGGATGGACGGCCGGCAGTGAAGCGGGATGGCATCGAGCGGGCGCTGACCGACCTCGGCGTCGCCGTCGCCTCGTCACCGCCGCTGGAATCGCGTGTCCTGCGGGCCGCACTGGTGCTCTTCGCGTCCGAGCCGCAGCCGCAGGTCCGCGGAGCGGCGGTGCAGCTCGTGCGCCGCACGGGGGTCGGACCCGGTCCCGGTCCTTCCTCCGCGCGCGAGGAGTGCTCCGGTCCGCTGGCCGAAACCGTCGACTGTTGTCTGGGCTTCCTGGCCGCTCACACTCGGCAGTTCGAGACCGTTACCGGCTCGCGGCGCGAAGCGCTGCCCGAGTATCCCGAACCGGTGCTGCGCGAGGCGATCGTCAACGCGCTGGCGCATCGCGACTACGGCCTGACCGGCGCGACGGTGGACATCACCGTCTGGGACGATCGCATCGAAGTGCGCAGTCCGGGATCGCTGCCCGGACACATCACCCTCGGCAACATGCGCGCGGAGCACTACAGCCGGAACCCGCGCATCATGCGGGTATTGAAGACGCTGGGACTCGTGGAAGAGTACGGCGACGGCATCGATCGCATGTACCGGGAGATGGAGGCTCGACTGCTGGAGCCCCCGGCCTTCGAGGCCACCGCGAGTTCGGTGACCGTGACGCTGCGGAACCGCATGCTGGTCGATGTCGAAGACCAAGTCTGGCTGAACCAGCTCGGACGAGACGACGTGACAGCCGGCGAGCGCCGCGCGCTGGTCGCCGCCCGGCGCGAGGGCGCCGTCACGCCGCGCGAACTGCGCGGCATGCTGCCGGAAACCGATGTCGATACGGTGCTCGCACAGTCGGTTGCGAAAGGACTGTTGACGCGTGTCGGTCGCCGCGGCGGAAGCCGCTACGTGCTGTCGGACGCGATGGTCCGTCTGGTGGGCAGTCCCGGAATGGCGAAGCAGAACCGGAAGCGGCAATCGCTGCTCGACGAAATCCGCCGACGGGGAAGCCTCTCCACGACCGAGGCAGCCACTGTGCTGGACGAGGCACCCGCTTTCGCCCGCGGGATGCTGAACGAGCTCGTGCGCGTCGGACTGGCACGGGCCGCCGGCAAAACTCGAGCGCGGAGATACTACCTCCGGTGAACCCGGAACCAGTCGTTGCCGCGGCGGACGAGAGAGACACCACCGACGTCAGCCGGTAGGCTCTCCGAGCCCGGTCATGAGGCTGGCGCGCGGTCCTCCGGTCTCGTTCGTACGACTGCAACGCGTCCTCGACGTTCCCGTTCCTGCCAGCACCTGCCCGAGCGACACCGCGTCCACCATCAGTCACCGCTATTTTCTTCCTGCTGCTGCATGGATCGGAATAGCCGACGCCGTTCAGCTTCGTTCCTATACCTCGCCCACTTTCTGTGTTCCTCGCACGCCTCACGGATTGCTCTATCTCTTCGTGATTCAGGATCCCACAAATGCAATCGTAGCGATCGCTGCAGTGCATCGCCATCCCGCATATCCAATAGCGCCTTACCCCGACCGGCGTAGCCATTCCGCCGCCACCATGAACTAAACTCGGCCTCAACACGTAGTGTTCTTAGCGGTATTTCCTCGTGCCGAACAGCGTCATACCATCGGATACCGCCTGCTGTAGGTATGACGCCTATTTGGATTGACTGACCAGTCTTCATTGATGGATGTCCAAACGGCGGCAACACCTTACCATCCACCCAAATGTGGACGACAACGTCGCGAGCTGGCCGACCGCTATGCTGTTCCAGGTAGAGCCCCAGACTATAGTCTCCATTATCTCGCTGCCTGATGTTGACGTTGATACTCGTCGCGATATTAGTCCATGCAATACATGCCGAAATACTCGTCGCGACTGCTGTTGCGAACAAGAACAGTGTATCCATGCTCTGCAATTCCTTCATCCCCTCCGTCAGCTGCACACCAGCCAGACGGCGATCAGAAACGCCGCCGGCACTCGCCGGCACGGAATCCCCCAGCGGCGTCGCCTCCGGGGACCGGTGCTGCGTTGATCCAGGTGGTCCCCAATCGCGAGGAGCCGCGTGTCGACCACCAAGACGGCGACGATGAACGTGAGCTGGGGCATCACGCCACATCGTAACGATCAGCGTGGATGTTAAGCAACGCGATGGCGGCCCATAGACAGCCGATTCCGGCATTTGCGATCAGCGCGGTCCACATCATGTGCGCCGCCGGTACGCAGCCAGATCCTCGTCCGTCAACTCGCTTGGGTCTACCAGCTTGTAGTGGCTTTCCCGAAGGATCTTCACCTCGTCCCCGATCTTCTCGAAGGCGAAGAGCGCAATCACGTTGGCGCGCATGAACTGCGCGGCCACGGGACGACACACGAGCGCAGGGAATCTGGATTCACAAAGCGCCGTGTCCTGCTCGATCTGCACGATGTTCAGCGTGTCGCTTCCGCCCTTGGCCTGGACCGGAATGACGTAATGGCAGCCCCTCGCGTCGACCCCGACGTACAGCTCGTCCGTCTCTACTTGGCCGATGTCGGGCACGGTTGTCCGCAGATGGTTCTGGAGCGAGTAGCACGTGATGCCCAGGAAGATGTCGATGAGCCGGTTGTACCGCACTCTGGCCAGCAGGGCCTGCTCGTCTCCAAGGGCGTACATCGCGACGACGCCGGGCGTGGCATCCGGCACCTTCGTGAACGCCATCTGCTCGTTCGGGGCGAGCCGAATCGGTCGCGTCAGGACGAAGCAGTATCGACCCCGTCCTGCACCTCGGATGATCCACTCGTGGCCCTCGGTGGCAGTAGCCTGGATGGACTCGGGCAACGTCCTTCGATACCGCGCGCTGTAGACGACGTCGCCGACGTTGCTCGGGGCCGGGACACCGCGCCGCTCGGCGGCTGCCGCGATATCGGGTCTCTCGAAATCGACCCGCGCCATTCCCTTCTCGAACTTGGAAAGGAAGATCTCCTCGATGATGGCGGCGTAGGCGCTCGATTTGGACATGGCGGGAAAAGCCACTCAGGACACGGCGCATCAGCCGGGCCAACGGAGCCGGACGACTTCCTCACGCAGTTGCTGACGGCTGGCCGTGGCAATCCGCGTCCGGAACAGGTCGATTGCAGTCAGCTCGTAGCCGAGGCGCTGGGCGAGCTCGCCGAGGATCCGGCCGGTCCGAATCATCACTCGCAGGTACGAGGCCTGGTCGCCGACGACGTACGCAAGTCTCGCGCCGGGACGCAGACGACTCCGCAGGCCGGACAGGTGCCGGACCATGCCGCCGAAGTACAGCTTCGTGACCCGCGCGTACTGGCGCTCGAAGCCGGACGTCTTGCCCAGCTCGACCCGGCGCTCCTCGATGCGCCGGGCGATGCGCTGTATGCCCTCGTGCTCGGCGACGAGGGCGTCGTCGGTGTCCGCCTTGTAGACGCTGCGCGTGTTCGACCGCACGAGGCCCTGCTTCAGGCCGCGCAGCTCCTGCCTGCTCCGGACTAGACCAAGCAGCACGCTCTCCAGCCGGGTCGTCCGCGTGTAGTCCTTCTCGTTGGGATACGGCGGAGACGTGATCACCGCGTCGATGGACGACGGCTCCAGCAGCTCTTCCGCCGCACGCGAGTCCGCCAGGTGCACCGTGGCCTCGGTCCCCGCCCGTGCCTTCAGCGCCGCGAGGTCATCGCCCATCTTGCGGACTCGCTCGAGCCACGGCCCGGTGACCGGGGCGTCCTCCCGCACCTTTCCGACGCCCACCTCCGGTCCGAAATACAGGTTGCCGATGCCCGAGACGAGCGCCGTCGCCAGAGCGAGCCTCTCATGCTCGCGGACAGCCTCGTCGCGATGCTGCTCCAGCGTGTCGAGCAGCACGAGCGTCTTGTGGAGCGGCAGCGGGCTGATCGAGTTCTTCAGCAGAAGACTCAGCAGTTCGGGGGACAGTGTCCGGAGCTCGGCGGTCCGCCGCCCTTCCGTCTGGAACAGCGGCGCCACGCCGAGGTCGTCGATGCCGTCCTCGTGGAGCCTCGTCAGCGCCCGGTCGGCGACTTCCCCGGCGTGCGAGAGAAGCGCCTCTGGGTCGACGCTCCAGTCCACCTTGGTCCGGCTCGCGAAACCGGCCATCGGATTGCGCTCGATGCCGACGCTCGGGATGCCGAGCTTCTTGCACTCGACCAGCGTCGTGCCGGTGCCGCAGAAGGGATCGAGAACCCGTTGCGAGGAATCCACCCCGAAGGTGTCGAGGTAGTCGCGCACCAGGTGCGACGGGAAAGAGAGGACGAAGCGGTACCAGTCGTGAACGGCGCGGTCCTCGGGGCGCAGCCGGTTCCGTTCCGGAGCGCTCTTGCCGCGGGCCCGCGTTGCGGTGACGCCGGTCACGTGGACTGCTCCTCCGACAGGGGCGAGAAGTCCAGCAGTACCCAGCGGGCGCCCTCGACCACGGTCCGACCCGATCGTCCGGCCGCGGCGAGATCCGCGAGGAGATCCCGGTCGCACAGCAGCAGGCGCGACGGATGATTCAGCGCGGCCGCTACCGCCGCGTCCGCATCCGGCGCCGGGGTTGCCAGCCTGCGCTCCGCGTAATACAGCAGCGGGTTGGCATGCTCCCAGAAGCGCCGGCCGAGGTAGGGCAGCGGTTCCTCGGTCGCCACCCGCTCCTGGATCAGCTCCGCGTGCCGCTTGAACGGCCCGTTCAGGTCGCGCGTGAGGGCCGCCGGCGACACGACGAACGTCGCGGCCGCCGCCAGCGCCACGGCGGGGACGACCCGGGTAGCGAGATGGCGCTCGACAGCCGGGAGCGCGCGTTGCAGCCAGAGGCTGGCGCACAGGGCCAGCGGGGGCAGAATCGGGTAAAGGTAGCGTGGCGACCTCGCAGCCGACAGGCTGTACAGCAGGATCGGCAACAGCGCCCACGCGACGAGCAGGGCCTCCTCCGCCGTCCACCGGCGACGATTCCGGACGAGGACGATGCAACCGAGCAGCCCCGGGATGACGATCGGCTGGTAGTGCTGGAGCAGGATCAGCGGATAGCCCAGCACCGCCGACAGCGGATCGAACCCCGCGCCCGCGCGCGACCCGATCTCGCCCCAGTAGTGCGCCCAGACCGCCTGCGGGCCGATGGTCAGACCCTGGTGAATCGTCCAGGACGCGCCGAGCCCCATCCCGAGGGCGATGCCGGCGCAGAGCCATCCGGCGCGGCGCGGACGCCACTCCGGATGGAGGCATGCCAGGGCCATGATGGGCACGGCCAGCAGTCCCAGCACGCTCTTGGTCAGGATGGCGCCGGCCAGCGGCAGGGCGATCGCCAGATGGAGCCACGGCCGCCGGCGGCCCTCGATGAACAACAACAGCGCCGACGAGGTCCAGAACGCCAGGGGCAGGTCCAGCATGCAGCCGCGCGCGCCGTTCACGAAGATCGGACTGATGACGAGGAGCGCGGCGGCCGAGAGCGCGGTCCGCCGGTCGACCAGCCGTTGGCCGATCCGGAAGGTCAGCAGCAACGTGGCGACGGCCATGAGCAGCGACGGCAGGCGCGCCGCGAGGTCGCCCTCGCCCAGCACGCGAAACGAGACCGCCAGCAGCCAGAAGTGCAGCGGCGGGTTCTGAAACGCGGGCTGCCCCGCCCACGTCACCGTGAACGAGCCGCCGCCGCGAGCCATCTCGACACCCTTGCGGGCGTAGAAGGCGTCGTCGAGGGAAGGCAGGCTCAGGCCGGACATGCCGGCGGCGAAGAGGGCGGTTGCGCTCGCGAGCAGGACGATCACCGTCGCGAGCGAGCGGGGTCGCGTCGATGGGCGAGCGGCCGGCGACGGCGCCGTCACGTCACTCGTCGGCGCCGAGCTCGCGCAACCGCGCCGCGATCTCCGGTTGCGTCGACCGCAGGCCGTTGCTGCCGATGACCGGCAGGCTGGTCTCGGCCAGGACCAGCGGCGTCTGGCCGCGGTCGTTGAACGCGTCGAGGTCCGCGCCTTGCGCCGCGAGCAGATCGACGACCGATGCAAAGCCGGTCCGAACGGCGTCGTGGAGCGCCGTGTTGCCCCGATCGTCGGCCTGGTTCACGTCGACCCCGAGGTCCAGGATGGTGCGGGCGAGATCCAGGGTCAACCGCTCCTGGTCGATGCGGTCCATGTGGTCGTCGGGCGCGTCCACGCGGTTGCGCCGGTCCTCCTGGGAGATCTGCGGCACGCCCATGGCCGCCTTCAGCGCGGACCAGCGGCTGGACGGCGACACCCGCGGATCGGCGCCCCGTGCGGCCAGCATGCGGAGGATCTCCAGCTCGCCGTAGCGCGCGGCCAGCCAGAACGCGTTGGCGCCGACGGCCTGGTGCCGGATGCTGAAGTCGGCGCTGAACCGGCGGCCCGGGGTACCCCGCTCGACGACGGCGTCCACGTCCGCGCCGTGCTCGAGAAGCGCCGCGGCCAGCTCGGCCTGGCTGCGCAGCGTGGCGGCGTGCAGCGCCGTGTAGCCGGCGTCCGCCGCGTTCGGGTCGGCGCCCTGCTCGAGCAGGTAGACGCCGAGTGGACCGTGGCCGCTGTGAGCGGCGATGACCAGGGCGCTGGTGCCCGCCGCCGCGACGTCGTCGACGTCGGCGCCGGCCGCGACCAGCGCGCGCGCCGTCTCGACGTCGCCGTTGCGCGCCGCGAAGAGCAGCGCGGTCGAGCCGCCGTGGTTCTTGCGGAAGTTGCCGCTCGTGTTGGTGTTGCCGGCGGTGTTCTCGAGCTGCTCCCAGACCCGCGTGCGGGCGTGCACGTTCGCACCCCGCGCGGCCAGCAGGCGCACGACATCGGCGTGCTGCTGGGCTGCCGCCCACATCAGCGCCGTCTGGTGGCGTTCGTACTCCACCGCGTTCACGGCGGCGCCACGGTCGACGAGCAGTTCCACGACCCGCACGTTGCCGCTCCGGGCGGCGCTCATCAGCGGGGTCTCGCCCATCCGCAAGGTGACGTTCGGGTTGGCGCCGGCCTCGAGGAGTATCCCGACGACAGGGGCGCTGCCGTGCCCCGCGGCCAGCCACAGCGGCGTGGCGCCGAGCGCGTTGGCGGCGTTGACGTCCGCGCCCGCCTCTATCAGCAGTGCCGCCGCCTCGACATCGCCGCGGTGCGCGGCCCAGTGGAGCGCGGTCGCCCCGTCGCCCTGCGAATCGTCGGGGTCGGCATCCGCCGCGATCAGACCGCGCGCGGCGGCGAGGTCGCCCGTCCGGACCGCCGCAATCAGGTCCGGCTCGGCGAGCGCGTGCGCGAACGTCGCTGTCGCCAGCAGGAGAGCGGCCGCGACCGCTGACACGAAGCCTTGCGTCGAGGATCTGTGAGCCATGCGGGGAATGCTACCGCAGTCGGGGCCTCATTGCATTCCCGAACTGCGTGACGGACTTGTCCCCTCCAACCGCGGTGCGACGCCCGGCCGTGGAGCGGCGCACGGCGCCGGATCGTCAGAACGAGACGGTCGCGGTCATCGAGATCGTCCGCGGCGCGCCGAGCCAGGCGGCGTTCTCGGTGATGGCCGACAGGTACGCCTTGTCGAACAGGTTGTTCGCCACGATCGAGAACTCCGCCGACCGGAGCAGATCGCTCACCGCCTCGCCCGAGAAGCTGATGTAGGCATCCACCAGCCAATAGGCATCCGCGTACCAGTCCGCCAGCAGGCTGACGCGCCGCGGCGACGTGTACTTGGCGGTCAGGCCCGCCCCGAGCGGACCGCTGCGGTCGAGCGAGACGACCCACATCCGATCCGGCACGCCGGTGACGTCGGCCCCCGCCACGATGCCCTGGTTCGCGTCGACGAGCGGATCGCCGCTGCCGAGGTACTCCGAGTCGTTGAACGTGTAGGCCGTGTAGAACGAGGTGCCGCGCGGCATCTGCACCGTCGCCGACAGCTCGACCCCGCTCGTGTCGATGCCACCCGCGTTGAAATAGGCGCCGCCGCCCGGGATGAGGTAGTTGGGACCGGCCGCCGTCTGCGGGCCGAGGTAGAAGATCCGGTTCTCGAAATCAATCGTGTACCACGTGGCTCCCAGTGCGAGCCGATCCGCGGCATACTGCAGCCCGACATCGATATTCGAGGCCGTCTCGGGCTCGAGCATATCCAGGCTCCGGCCCGGCACTTCAAGCAGCGTGGCGCTGATTGCCTTGAAATTCTCGGCATAGCCCGCGAACAGGTCCAGACCCTCGACCGGCGTCTCGTACGTCACGCCGCCGGAGAAGAGCAGGTCGGAATCCGAATCGACCTCCAGCCTCGGATCCACGTTGAACAGATCCTCGCGCGACACGCCGACCAGGTACTGCTTGACGCCGCCGCTCAGGGCGAACGGCCCGGCGAAGATCGTCTCCTCCACGTACCACTTGAAGACGTGCTGCGGGAACTGCCAGTCGTACTGCTGCCAGTAGGGCTGCTCGTTCCAGTTGAAGCTGAGCGTCGGGTCCAGAATCTGGTGCCAGTCCCGGCCCAGATCCCGCCGGGTGTTCTCGTACCAGATGCCTGCGCGCAAGGCGCTGCCCGCGGCCCCGACGGTGGCGAACCACTCCTCGTCGAGCGTCACCCCGACGCGGTCCTTCCCATAGTGGCTGTGGCGGTACGACTGCACCGCGGTGGCGCCCGGGTGGCAAGCCGGGTCGACGGCAGGGCCGCCCGAGCCGTAGTAGTTGAAAATGTAGGACGACGTACACCCGGCCATCGGTCCGACGGCGGCGCCGTCGGGGCTCACGAAGCGGATCAACCCGAGTTGCGAGCCGCCCTGGACGGGCGCCCCGCCCATCAACTCCGATTCCGGGCCGCCGTGGTCGTCGGTGACATCGGCGATGAAGGGAGGCAGCCAGTCGCCGCGGCCTCGGTTGCGGTGAAAATAGCCCCCCAGGCTCAGCGAGGTCACGTCGCTGAACGACCAGTCCGCCTTCAGGTAGCCGAACGTGTTGTTCCGCCGCGTCTGCCAGCCCGGCCGGTAGAACTGGTTCAGGTACGGCACGCCGGGCCACTCGCCGACCAGGCGGTCCCAGCGCGGGTTGGCCCGGAAGTCGGCCTCGCTGTAGAGCCGCTGGTAGACGTCCTCGTGAATGCTGTCGTACGAGACGTAGCTGGTGAGGTCGAGGCGTCCGTGCGACGACACGAGCTTCGCCGCGACGTGCTCCCGCTCGTTCCGCGCGGAACCTTCGACCCAGTCGGTCGCCTCCTGACGGACGGCGGCGATCCACGCCCGCGTGTCGCGGCCGAACAGCGGTCCGGTGTCGACCCGCATCGCGAATCGCTGCCCCTCGTTCTCGCCGAGCGTGGTCGACGCGGTGTAGCTTCGCTCCGCCGCCGGATCGTCCGTCAGGTACTCGAACGTGCCGCCCAGCGCCTCGACCGACCGGGAGGCGATGTCGGCCGTGCCCTGCGACACCTCGACGCCGCCGAGGTTCATCGGGTCGATGAAGCGGTTCGCCTTGGCGCCGCCCCAGTAGTCCGACGTGCCGTTCGGGAAACCGTCGATGGTTGTCCCGATCTGCACTTCGGTGAGGGTTACCTGGAAGCCGCGCATGGCGACGTTGCTCGACCAGTCGTCGAACCCGTACGCGTCCCCCTCCTGGACGGACACCCCGGGGAGGTTGTCCACCACCGACGTCACCGCGGTGATGTTCGACTGTTGCATCATCATCGGCTCGGCGACGACGTTGCGTGCGAAGATGCGGGGCTCCTCGGCGACGACGCTGACCGTCTCGAGCAACCGCTCGATCTCCAGCACGAGAGAGACCGTCTCGGTGGCGTCGGCCTGCACGGTGACCGCGATCTCGGCCGCGGCGAAACCGGGCAGCGCGGCCGTGACGATGTACTCACCCGCTGGCAGCGCGGCGAAGACGAAGCCACCCGTCGCGTCGGTCACGCTCTCACGCTGCCCCGCGTCGCCCGTTGCCGTCACCACGACGCCGGGCAGGGCGCCGCCCGCCGCGTCGGCCACCGTGCCGTCGATTGCACCGGCGGACTGTCCGGACGACAGCGACGGCAGCAGCACCATCGCGGCTGCAGCGACGAACCGATGGATCGCATTCCCTGTCATGTAGAGGTAGATTGACACGCGATCCGGCATCGGACAAGCTATACGGACGTACACGTCAATCAGCGGTCGGAGGGAGCCGACGGACGATGTCTCACGCTCGCGTGCCGTCGTTGTCTGCGTTCGTAGTCGCGGCCGCGTTTGCCGCGCTGTTTCCCCTGTCGGCGTCCGCCGAAGGGGCCGGCGCGCAAGCGGGACCCGCCGGTGAGGGCGAGGCGCTGCTGCAGCAGACCATCGGCCGGTACTGCGCCACGTGCCACAACGACCGGCTGCAGACCGCCGGACTCGTCCTGACCGGCCTCGACCTCTCGGAGGTCGGCGCCCACGCCGAGACGTGGGAAAAGGTCATCACCAAGCTCCGGACGCGGACGATGCCGCCTGTCGGCCGGCCGCGTCCCGCCGCGGAGACCTACGACACGCTGGCCGGCTGGCTCGAGACCGAGATCGACCGGTTGGCCGCCGCGGGGCCGAATCCGGGACGCACCGAGGCGTTCCACCGCCTGAACCGCGCCGAGTACGGCAACGCCATCCGCGATCTGCTGGCGCTCGACGTCGACGTGGCCGAGCTGCTGCCGGCCGACGACTTCGACGAGTACGGCTTCGACAACATGGCGGACATCCTGACCGTGTCGCCCGCGCTGATGGAGCGTTATCTCTCGGCGGCGCGCAAGATTGGCCGCCTGGCAGTGGGTGAGACGCCGCTCGGACCGGCCACCGATACCTACGACGTGCCGATTCTCCTGATGCAGGACGATCGGATGGGCGACGACGTGCCGTTCGGCTCGCGGGGCGGCATCGGCATCCGCCACTACTTTCCGGTCGACGGCGAGTACGACGTCGAGATCCGGCTGCACCGCAACTACGTGAACTACGTGCGCGGCATGGGCTCGCGCCACGAGCTGGAGGTCCGGCTGGACGGCCAGCTCGTGCGCTCGTTCGTGTTCGGCGGCGAGGAGCCCGAGGGTATCCAGGCGCCGGCCAGCTACGGCGGGAACCAGTTCGGCGACCCGGCGTGGGAAGAGTACATGCTCTACGCCGACGCCAACATGCGCGCGCGGTTCCAGGCGACGGCGGGGCCGCACGTGGTCAGCGTGGCGTTCGTCCGCCGGTTCACGGAGCCGGAAGGGGTGCTGCAGCCGCGCCAGAGCATCTTCGCGGTCGCCGTCAACGAGATGCGCGACGGCAACGCCGCGGTCGAGCACGTCGCGGTCGGCGGGCCGTACGTCAGCACGGGACCGGGCGAGACCCCGGCGCGGCAGGCGCTGTTCACCTGCCGGCCGGTCAGTGACGCGACGGCGGACGAGGAAGCCTGCGCCCAGGAAATCCTGTCGTCGCTGGCGCGCCGCGCCTACCGGCGGACGCTGGAGGCGGAAGATGTCGCGACCCTGATGGACTTCTACCGGGCGGGGCGCGACGGCGGCAGCTTCGACTCGGGCATCCAGCTCGCCCTCGAGCGCGTGCTCATCTCGCCGGACTTCCTCTTCCGGGTCGAGCGCGATCCGATCGACATCCGGCCGGGCGCCTCCTACGCGCTGAACGACACCGCGCTGGCGTCGCGGCTGTCGTACTTCCTCTGGTCCAGCGGACCGGACGACGAGCTGCTCGACCTCGCCGAGCAGGGCCGGCTCAGCGACCCGGAGGTCCTGGCGCAGCAGGCGCGGCGGATGCTCGCCGACCCGCGCTCGAAGGAGCTGGTTCGCAACTTCGCCGGGCAGTGGCTCTACCTGCGCAACCTGCGCGGCGTGGTGCCGGACGCGGTGGTGTTCCCCGAGTTCGACGAGAACCTGCGCGACGCCTTCCTGCAGGAGACGGAGCTGTTCTTCGAGAGCCTCATCCGCGAGGACCGCAGCGTCCTCGACCTGCTGGGCGCCGACTACACCTACGTCAACGAGCGGCTCGCCGAGCACTACGGCATCCCGAGCGTGTACGGCAGCCAGTTCCGGCGCGTGACGTTGCCGCCCGACGTGGCCGAGCGCCGCGGCGGCATCTTCGGCCACGGCAGCCTGCTGACCGTGACGTCGTATCCCAACCGGACGTCGCCGGTGCTGCGCGGCAAGTGGGTGCTGGCGAACATTCTCGGGACGCCGCCGCCAGCGCCGCCCGCCGACGTGCCGGATCTGCCCGACCGGGGCGAGGACGGCCGCGCCGCCACCGTTCGGGACCGCTTGCAGCGGCACCGCGAAAGCCCCGCCTGCTCGGTCTGCCACGCGCCGATGGACCCGCTCGGGCTGGCCCTGGAGAACTACGACGCGGTGGGCAAGTGGCGCGAGACCGGCGAGGCGAACCTGCCGATCGATGCGTCCGGCAACCTGCCCGACGGCACCGCGTTCGAGGGCCCGACCGGCCTGCGCTCGCTGCTCCTCGAGCGGCGCGAGCAGTTCATGGGCACCTTCACGGAGAAGCTCCTCGCGTATGCGCTCGGGCGGGGGCCGGAGTACTACGACCGGCCCACCGTACGCGCCATCACCCGTTCGGCCGCCTCTGAGAACTACAGCTGGTCGTCAATCATCACCGGAATCGTGCAGAGCACGCCGTTCCGCATGCGGAGGTCAGAATCATGATCATCACCAGGAAGGCGATTCCCCGCCGTACCGTGCTGCGCGGTCTGGGCGCCTCGCTCGCGCTGCCGTTGCTCGACGGCATGGTCCCGGCGGCCGCGGCGATGCGCAACACCGCGGCGGCCCCGATCAAGC
This sequence comes from Acidobacteriota bacterium, assembly GCA_009861545.1. Lineage (NCBI taxonomy): Bacteria > Pseudomonadati > Acidobacteriota > Acidobacteriota bacterium. The sequence goes on from VXME01000067.1 coordinate 168,466, forward strand.
GCTACGGCGTCGTCTACGTCCCGAACGGGATGATGATGAACCACTGGACGCCGAAGACCGAGGGTCTTGGTTTCGAGTTCCCGACGGTCATGAAGCCGCTGGAGCCGTTCCGCTCCTACGTCCAGGTCCTGTCGGGCATGCACGGCGTCGACAGCGAGGGCCCCCACGCCCGCTCCTCGACGCGGTTCCTGACCGGCGTGCCCTCGAAGCCGGACAACGGCTCGGACCTGCTGGCGGCGGTCTCGGCGGACCAGATCGCCGGGCGCGTCCTCGGGCGCGAGACGCAGCTCGCCACCCTGGAGCTGGCCATCGACGGCCGCGACTTCGCCGGATCCTGCGACGACGGCTTCAGTTGCGCCTACACGAACACGATCGCGTGGGCCAACGATACGACGCCGCTGCCGATGGAGAACAACCCGCGAGTCATCTTCGAGCGGCTCTTCGGCGACACCGGCAGCACCGACCCGGCCGTCCGCCGGGCGCGGCTCCGCAAGGACGCCAGCCTCCTCGATTCGGTGACCGAGCGGGCCGGCGATCTCGCGCGGCAGATCGGACCGGGCGACCGCGCCAAGCTGGGGCAGTATCTCGACGCCGTCCGCGACGTCGAGCGGCGAATCCAGATGGCCGAGTCGCAGAGCGACCGCGAGCTGCCGGTGGTCGATCAGCCGGCCGGCGTCCCGGGGACCCTGGGCGAGCACGCCAGGCTGATGTTCGACCTGCAGGCGCTGGCCTTCGAAACCGACCTGACCCGCGTGACCACTTTCATGATGGGCCGCGAGATCACCGGCCGGACGTACGCCGAGATCGGGGTGCCCGACGCGCACCACCCGATCTCGCACCACCAGCGCGACCCTGCCAAGCTGGCGAAGCTGACCAAGATCAACCAGTACCACGTGCAGCTCTTCTCGCAGTTCCTGGAGCGGCTGAAGTCGACTCCGGACGGCGACGGGACGCTGCTCGACCACTCGATGATCGTCTACGGCGCCGGCATGGCCGACAGCAACACGCACGGCTCGCAGAACCTGCCGATCCTGCTCGCGGGACGCGGCGCGGGAACCGGCGGCCGTCACATCAAGTACTCGCCGGACACGCCGCTGGCCAACCTGCACGTCACGCTGCTCGACAAGCTGGGCGTACCGGTCGAGTCGCTCGGCCACGCCACCGGCAAGCTGCGGCTCGACCCGCTCGCCGCCCTCTAGGAGTCTGCGCCGCAGAACGGCGTAGACTTCCAGTCAGGCCCGTCCGACGCGACATCCAGGGCCGGTGCTCCTCGGGGGCGCCGGCCCTTCTTGCGTTCCGGATACGCCCATCCGCTCTCGCCGGGAGTCTCTCTCCATGACCGCGCGCGCCCTGATGATCCAGGGCACCGGCTCCAGCGTCGGCAAGTCCCTCCTCGTCGCGGGACTGTGCCGGCTCGCCCGCCGGCGCGGCATCCGCGTCGCGCCGTTCAAGCCGCAGAACATGTCCAACAACGCGGCGGTCTGCGTCGACGGCGGCGAGATCGGGCGCGCGCAGGCCCTCCAGGCCCGAGCCGCCGGACTGGAACCGCGGCGCGACTTCAACCCCGTGCTCCTGAAGCCGCAGACCGACCGCGGCGCGCAGGTCGTGTTGCAGGGGCGTGTCCTGGGCACCTGGGACGCGAAGGAATACCCGGCGGTGCGCGCCCGGCTCCGGGCATCCGTCCTGGAGAGCTTCCAACGCCTGACCGCCGACTACGAGCTCATCCTGGTCGAAGGGGCAGGCAGTCCCGCGGAGGTGAACCTGCGGCCGAACGATATCGCCAACATGGGCTTCGCGCGCGCCGCCGGGGTGCCGGTCTGTCTGGTTGGCGACATCGATCGCGGCGGGGTGATCGCTTCCCTCGTCGGCACGCAGGCCGTGCTGGATCCGGAGGACGCCGACCTGATCGTGGGATTCGTGGTGAACCGGTTCCGGGGCGACCCGGCCCTGTTCGCCGACGGCTTGGCGTTCATCGAGCGCCGCACCGGATGGCGATGCTTCGGCTTGGTCCACTGGCTGCCCGCCGCCGGAAGTCTGCCGGCCGAGGATTCCGCGTCCGTTCCGCTGGACGCCTTACGCGAGACCGCCGACGGTCGAGGAACCGGCATGCGGCGGCGTGGCGCGCCCCGTGCTGGCGAGGGTGTTCCTCGCGACGCGTCCGCCGGGCTCCTGCGCATCGTCGCGCCGAAGCTGTCGCGCATGGCCAACTTCGACGACGCCGACCCGTTGCGTCTCGACCCCGGCGTCGACTTCCGTTTCGTGCCGCCCGGCCTTCCCCTACCACGCGACGCGGACGTCGTGGTGTTGTTCGGCACGAAGTCGACGGTCGGCGAGCTCGCATTCCTGCGCGCCCAAGGGTGGGATCACGACACCATCGCGCATGCCCGCAGTGGCGGGCGCCTCCTCGGCGTGTGCGGCGGCTATCAGATGCTGGGCCGCCGCGTTCGGGATCCGGAGGGCGTGGACGGTCCGGCCGGCACGGCCGACGGCCTCGGTCTGCTGGATGTCGAGAGCACGATGGCAGGCGACAAGATTGTACGCCGGGTGCGGGGACGCTGTGCGCTCGGCGGCGAGCCGGTGTCCGGGTACGAGATCCACATGGGCCGCGCCGAGGGGCCGGATCTCGCGCGGCCGATGCTGCATCTCGACACCGGCGCCGAGGGAGCGCGCGACGAGAGCGGTCGCGTGGAGGGAACCTGTCTGCACGGCCTGTTCGCCAACGACGCCTGGCGCCGGTCATGGCTCGCCCGCGCGGGGAGCGGGACCGACACGTCCTGGCGCTACGACGTCACGATAGACCGCGCGCTCGACGACATCGCAACCGATCTCTCCACGATGCTCGACACGGAGGCGCTACTCGCCGCGGCACGTACTCCAATCTCGTGACGGCAGGCGACCACTCTCACGGGTCGGCCGGGGATGCGCCGGGACGTGCAAGCAACTGCAGCAACGTGTCCATGCGCTGGTTCAGCATGTCCATGCGGCCGCCGAGCTCCGCCCGCGTGGCGTCGATACGCTGATTGAGCTCTTCCCGCGTGTCGTCGATGCGCTTCCCCAGCTCCGCATGCGTGGTGTCGATGCGCTTTCCCAACTCCGCCCGCGTGGTGTCGATGCGCTTTCCCAACTCCGCATGCGTGGTGTCGATGCGCTTCCCCAGCTCCGCATGCGCGGCATCGTTCCGCCTCTCGTAGCTCGCGTGGATGCGCCAGACACCGAGCAGCACGGCGGCACCAGTCAACACGACCGACAGGATTTCCAGGTTCATCGTCAGCCCTCCACCTCACGCACGGCGCGGCGTCGGCACAAACGAGGCCAGGGCGCGCCCGGTGCGCGGCATGGGGGTTTCCGGGAGCGGGGCGACGGAACCGCCGCTCATTCCACTATAGCGCAAGACCGTGGAGCGGTGGCGGCTTGGTGCCCGCGAGACTCCCGATGCGACCCGCAGGGCCGCACCGCGGCCGCAAGGTCGCGCTATTGCAGCGTCGCGAGCTCCACGGCCGTCACCGGCTCGGAAGGGCCATGGAAGATGGCATTGAATAGGAGCTTGAACGTCGCCCGGGTCTGGGTGCGGAAGGCGATCTGGCTGCCCATCGTGACGGCCGTGCCGCGGCCCACCTCGAAGGCGACGACATTCGCCCGCTCGCGCAGGAACTCGTCGCCCAGCAGCCAGCCGCTCGCCACCATGTCGTCGTCGTCGGGATAGCGCGAGACCACCTCGGCCGGGATGTCGAAGCCGGGCAGGAGCTGGTAGGCCTGATCGAACCGGAAGAAGACCGGCCAGGTTTCCGGCATGCCGTAGCCGACCGGATGCCGCGGGTTGTACTCCTGCTTGAGCAGGGTGCCGGGCGAGAAGAAGAGCGACGTCGGATCGACGACCCGGCTGCGCAGGGTCCGGGAGAGCTCCGCGGAACTGCGGAAGACATCCCGCAACCGCCGTTCGACCTCGCCGAGCGTAATGCGAGTCGGGCCCCCGCGGTTGCCGTAGCGGGCGGGCAGGCCGCGGGCCGGCAACACCGGCTCGATCGGCAGGTCCAGCAGTCGCCGGGCGGCGGCGACGGCCGAGCCGAGGGCGATCAGCGTTCCGCCGTCCTCCTCCACCCACCGGCGCAGCTTGCGCCAGCCCGCTTGACCCACCCCGTACGCCCAGCGCCAGGACTCGTCGTGCCGGTCCGGGCTCAACCCCCGGATGATCCGCGTGCGGCTGGTGCCGGAGGGAAGCACGATGACGTCGTACCGGTCCGCGAGATCGCCCTCGAAGTCCAGGGACGAGACCACCGCGTGATCGAGCTCGTACTGCTCGAACAGCCACATCATCCAGCCGCCCGGCATGTTGTTGGCGACCCGCCAGAGTCCGACGCGCGTCGGCTCGCGCAGGCGATGGCCGTCCACGCGGGGTGCACGGTCGACCGCCGTCACGACGAGGCCGGTCTCTTCCGCCACCTGCTCGAGGATCCGCTCGGCATCGTCCGCGGGTGGTACCAGCCACGTGCCCGGCGCGTGCTCGCGGGCGTTCGACTCGAACCGGCCGGCAGCCCGGTACACGGGAATCCCCGCCGCCTGCAGCCGCGCCGCGGCCAGAAAGCCGGCGTTCGACGAGGGCGGGACGGCATAGCCCCAGTCCGGCCGCGCGGGCAGCGGGGTCCGCCGCGGCTCGATGGTCTCCAGCAACGTCAGGTCGGCAGCGACCGGCTCGTCGACCTGGTCGACGTCGACGCCCATCAGCATGCCGAGCGTGTGCCCCGTGACGTCGTAGGGCGGGATGGGCGGTCCGCCCGGGTAGTGGCGCAGATCGGGATAGACCTGCTTCTCGAGCATCGTCTTGGCGAAGGCGCCGTACGGCTGCGCGAGCCGGATCACCCACGACCCGGCCGGGTAGTCCTTGCCGCCGGCGCTGAACGCCGACCGCGCCCGGTGGATTTCGACCTCGCCGAAGTGGAGGATGTCCAGCAACTCGTAGGCGGCGAACGGGTCCCGCTGGACCGCCGGCACGACGAACGCGTAGGGCGCCTCGTCGCGGTCGACCCAGTCGCGGTGCACGCGGTGGAAGTTCTCCATCCAGCGCGTGCGGTACGTCGCCATGTTCTCGAGCGCGGCGAAGGTCGCAATCTCGCCGTATTCGACGATGTCGCGCAGGCGCCATACGGGCGAGTCGTACGGCACGGGGAAGTTGGTCCGCACCTCCTGCGGGCCCAACGGCCGGCCGGGGCCCCGCGGGTTGACGTAGGGATCGGCGAGGTTGGCGCTGGCGATCTCGGTCAGAATGCGCGGCTGGCCGTGATAGACCATGTACTGGCGCGCCGGCGTCCACAGGTCGTACTGGTCGCTGGAGATGATCCCCTTCTTGCCCTCGGCGATCAGCGCCGACGCCATCGCCCGGCCGATCTGCGCCTGCCCCTCCAGCAGGAGGGGATGGATGTTCGGGTCGTGGGGATCCTTGTACGGCGGAACGAACATCCGCGCGCCGCGCGGACCCATCTGGTGCATGTCGTGCGTGATCTGCGGCCTGTAGTCCCGGTGGATGTCGATGGCGAGCCGCGTCTCCTTCTGCGTGAACATGAACCAGTCGCGGTTGTCGTCGTGGCCGGTATAGCGCTGGTAGAGGTCGGGATAGACCCGGTTGAGACGGGTGTTCTCGGTGGCGTACCAGTGGTCCTCCACGAGGATCTGGCCGTCCGGGTTCTGCGACGGCACCAGCAGCACGACGGTGTTGTCGAGAATCTCGCGAATCTCCGGCGACTCCTCGGTCGCCAGCCGATGGGCGATGTTGATGACGGTCTGCCCGGTGCCGACCTCGGTCGAATGAATCATGGCGTACAGGAAATAGAACGGAACGCCCTCCCGCGCCAGCGCCCGCGCCCGACCTTCCGACAGCCCCCGCGGGTCGGCCAGCCGGTGGTTGATCTCGATCAGCCGGTCGAGGCGATCGAGGTTCTCGCGTGAGCTGAACCTCGCCAGCACGTACGGATTGCCGTCGGTAGTCGTCCCGCGGTGCTCGTACTCCACCCGGTCCGTGCGATCCGCCAGGAGCTGCAGGTACTCGAGCACCTTCGGGTACCGGGCCAGCTCGCTGTCGGCGCCGATCTCGAACCCGAAGTACTGCGCGGGCGTCGGCACGGCCTGTGCACCGGCCGTGGCGGGAAGGACGAAGAGCAACGCGACGACCGCGAGCAGGCGGATTGGCATCTTGAGCTTTCCTGCTGTGGAATCCCGTCGACGGATGAGCAAGGCAGGATACCATGCGACCTGGAGGCCGATTTTGACGAGACGCACCCCGTGGTGGACAGCCCGTGTCGGCGTCGTGATTGCGTATCTGGCCGCCGGCTGGCTCGCCGCTCCGGCCCTCGCCCAGGACGAGCGAGCGGCACGGCACCGCGTGCCGGCCGAGTTCATGAGCTACCTCGGCGCCGACTGGCTCGAGCGGCCCGAGCGCGTCGAGCAGGAGCAGCCCGAGCGCGTCCTCGACACGATGGGCCTGGCCCCGGGCGATGTCGTCGCCGATGTCGGGTGCGGCTCGGGCTACTACGCGCGGCGCATGGCACGGCGGGTGCAGCCGGGCGGCAGGGTGTATTGCCAGGACATCCAGCCCGAGATGCTCGACATCATGCGGCAGCGGGCGGCGGACGAGGGGGTGACCGGCATCGAGGCGGTTCTCGGCACGCCGACCGACCTGAGGCTGCCGGCCGGCGCGTTCGACTGGATCATCATCGCCGACGTCTACCACGAGATGTCCGATCCCGAGCCGATGCTGGCCGGTATCCGGCGTGCGCTCGCGCCCCGCGGCCGGGTCGCGCTGATCGAGTACCGCGTGGAGGACGGGACCGGCGACCAGATCAAGGCGGACCACGCGATGTCGGTGCGGCAGGTGCTGCTGGAATGGAAAGCGGCCGGTTTCGAGCTGGTCGCGTTGCACGACTTCCTGCCGAGCCAGCACCTGTTCTTCTTCCGCGCGGCCGACAACGGGGCAGCAGGCGTCGCCGCCGCGGGAAGGGCGGCGGCGGGTGCCGCTGCCGGAAGCGATGCAGGCGGCGGGGCGGTGCTCGCCGACCACGACCTGGTCGACGCCATCGATTCCGGTCTCGTGGAGGTCGAGGCCCGCGGCGCCGGCGTGGAAGCCGTGACCCTGCGCATTCGCCGCACCGGCAACGATCCCATCGTCATCACGTCGCCGGCAGCCACCTACTTCGATGCCGAGGACGCACGCGACATGATTGCCCGCCGCGACGGCTGGGTGGTGCTCGACGACGACGGCTGGCGCGAGTGGACGCTCCGCGCGGTCGGCCGGCAGCGCGGCCTGGAACCGCCGGGGACCGGCGACCGGCTCGCCGTCCGGCCGCCGTCGACCGCGCCGGTCATCGAGGATCTCCTGCTGGAGATCCAGGCGGGAACGTACACCGTCTCGAACTCGCCCTTGCTCTACCCGCCGCGCACGCCGGTGATGGAACAGGCCGCCGTCTGGATCGTCGATGGCGACGCCGATTACGCGGAGATGGCGCCGCACATCGCCGGACCGATGCTGCCGGCGCAATACGCCGCCGCCTTCGCCCTGATCTTCGTCGACCGGGTCGGCGTCGACGTCACCCGCCGCCGCGTGTGGGCGGATCGCGAGCAGGTGTTCGGCCGGCTGCGCGACCAGGGCCTGCGCGTCTGGTACCAGTTGAAGACGCGCGGCCGCTAGCGTCACCTCGTCGCCGTCGTCGAGAATGCGGTCGATGGGATGCTTCGGGTCATGGCTTCCTCCAATCAGAGTACGGTCGTGACCTTCAGGAACAGCGTGTGGCCCTGGTCGGAGCGCTGGCCGAACGCCGCCGTGCCGCGCTGGTAGGCGACCTGGATGGTCCCGAACGGCGGGCGATAACGGTAGACGAAGACCGCCTGCACGTTGCGGCGGTCGATGACCGAGTTGGTCTGCAGGAACACGCGCAGGAACAGGTCGGGCGTGAAGAACCGGCTGGCGCGGACCACGTGGATCCAGGTGCCGCCGCCGGGGTCCGGATCGAGCGTCAGCCGCTGGAGCTCGTACTCGGTCGAGGTCCGGTCGGTGAGCTTGTACTGCGCGACGGCGCTGGCGAGCACGAAGTCCGCGTCGAAGTTGCGTCCGGTCGACACGCCGCCGCGGAAGGACTGGTAGGACCGCGTGTTGTAGCCGATCTCGACGCCGGCCTGCCGGTTGCGGAAGTCCCGCTCGAAGCGCTTGAACTCTTCGGTGTGCCGCGCCGTCGTCGTCCAGCGGTTGCGGAAATCCACGGAGATCGACTCGTCCATCTGCCAGCTCCGGAGGATTCCCGTCTGTCCCCAGTAGACGTCGTAGGCGGAGTCGTACTGGATGCGTTCGACCCGTCCTGCGGGCAGCCACAGGGTCTTGTTGAGGGCCGCGTCCACCTCCCGCCGGTCGTCGTCGACGATGAAGCCGATCGCGTTGACGTTGTCGGCGAGGCGGTCGCCCAGGTGCGTGTAGCCGACGTGGAAATGGGCGGTCGCGGAATCGTAGGAAGGGCGGACGAAGAACGCGCCGGACCCCTGGGAGTACTGCCCGTAGCTGTGGACGAACTGGCCGGTCAAGCCCCAGTTCTCCGTGAAGTACAGGCTGGCGTCGCCGCCGACCGAGCCCTGGTTCAGGCCCTCCAGCGTCCGGTTGGATAGCAGGACGCCGATGTTCGATCGCGCCGCCACGTCCCGCTGCACCCGCGCCACCGCGTAGCCGGCGCTGCTGCCGGCGGCCAACGGGTCGGCCCGCGTCGCCAGCACGTGCATGGCCCACGGACCCTGCTTGCCGAGGAGCTTGCCGCCGCCCTCTATATCCGCGATGCGGCGCGAGTAGAAGGTCCGGATGCGCTGGTTGAAGAGCTCGCCGCCCTCGAGAAAGAACTGCCGTTTCTCGGCGAGCGAGACCTCGAACCGCGTCAGGTTGACCAGCTCCTGGTCCGCCTCGATCGTCGCGAAGTCGGGGTTGACCGTGCCGTAGGCGGACAGGTGCGGCGTGACGGCGTAGCGCACGTGCAGTCCGACGGCCCCGAGCGGGGACTCGCGCTCCTGGGCGCGGGAGAGGGCGTACGGAATCACCTGGTGGCGGCGCGACTGCCGCGGGACGTCGAGTCCGACCAGCGTGCCCGCCATCGACAGCCGCGCCCAGTAGTCGACCGGCCCGGCCCAGAAGGTGCGCTCCAGGGATCGGCGCCGGCTGCGGCCGAAGTTGATGCCCCAGGTCACGTCGTCGCCCGCCCGGTACTGGATCGACGTCAGGGGGATCGCGATCTCGGCCGACCAGCCGTAGTCGGTGCGCTGCGCCCGCGAGCGCCACGGCGCGTCCCAGGCGCCGTCGCTGCTGCCGCCGTCCTCGGCGATGCGGCCGTCGGCCTGCGTCCCGAGCCCGTTCACCATGAAGTAGTAGCCGGTCCGCCGGTCGTGAAAGGTATCCAGGAAGATCTGCACCGAGTCGTCGTTCCAGATCGGGTCGTCGCGTTCGATCATCTGGGACAGCGGGGGCTCGGGATCCCAGGCCTGAAATCCCGCGTAGAGGAACTCGTCGTCGTAGAGGACGTGGACCACCGTAGGCAGCTCGGCGGGCGCGCCCCTCTGCGGCTGGAACTGCAGGAAGTGCTCGGCCCGCGCCGCGCCCTGCCATTCGCGCTCGGTGACGTGGCCGTCGATGTCGGGCGGCTGTGCGGCGCGCCGGGCCGGGATGCTGAACTCGTCCGCGGCCGTCGCAGGTCGAGGCCCGGCCACGGCCGAAGCGAGCAGAAGCGCGACCGCCGCCGCGCGCGGCGTGTGCCGGAACCAGGACTTCACCCGCGGAATGATCCCGGCCCGCACCGTCGGCGGTCAAACGCCGCCCGGTCTGCTAGGGATTTCCCTAGTTCCCACCACTTGGCGGCCGGGACTACCGTGAAGGACGTGGGGAGGTTACCGATGTCCAAGATACTGACCTCAGCCGATCCGCCGGCCGCACCGGCGCGGTGCTACGTCTACTGGCGGGCGCCATCCGGGTTCTGGACGCGACGCGTCGCGGTGGAGAAGATCGACCGGCCGTGGTGCGCCGGTATCGACGGCGTGCGGCGGCGGCAGTCCCCGGCGAGAGCCGCGCCCGTGTCCCACACGCGGCGGCACGCGCCCGGCGGCGGACACGCCGGCGTGTGATCCGGACCGCACCCGCGGCACAGGCCGGCACGAGCTGTAGACCCGCGGGTGCCCAGTCCGGAGGCCGCCGGCAGGTCACTCGTTTCGCAGCGCGGCGGCGGTGTCGAGACGCACCGCTCGTCGCGCCGGCAGGTCGCAGGCCAGACCCCCGGCTGCCAGCAGAACAACCAGGCTCACACCCAGCGTCGCGGCGTCGTGCGGTGCGACCCCGTACAACTGGCTTGCCAAGAGCCTCATCAGCGGCACGGCGGCAGCCAGCCCCACCAGCGCCCCGGCAGCCACGAGCCGCATCCCCTGTCCGAGCACCATCCGCCGTACGGAGGTCTCGCGTGCGCCGAGCGCCACCCGGATCGCCAGCTCGCGGGTTCGTTGCCCGACGGCCAACATCAGGACGCCGTACAGCCCTGCCATCGCCAGGATCAGCGTGACCAGCGCGAGAAGACCGGAGAGCAGCGCCGGCGCCCGCCAGCGATCCAGCGATTCCTCGACGCGCTCGCTCAGGGTGCTCACATCGCTCAACGGCGCAGCCGGGTCGAGGTCGGCCAGCACCCGCCGAACGTGCTGCAGCATGACGCCCGGATTCGCCGGCGCGCGGGCGTGAATGAACACGCGCGGGAAGAACCGCTGCGCGAGCGGGAGGTAAGCCAGTGGCCGGGCGGGTTCCGCCAGCGCGCCGTAACGCACGTCGTCCACCACGCCGATCACGGTCCGATCCCCGCCGCTCCGCGGAAACGCGAGCACGCGCCCGACTGCCGTGCGGCCGGGCCAGAGACGCTCCGCCAGGGTGCGATTGACCACCGCGACGGGCGCGGACTCGGCACGATCCTCCGAGGTGAACTCCCGGCCCTCCAGCACGGCGATGCCCAACGTGCGGAAATAGTCCCCGGAGACCACGTTCCCCGAGACTTCCATCGAGGTCCCCGGGGTCTCCACCGCGACGGACAACTGAAAGACGCTGAGCGGGGTGTGCCACCCGAGCGCCGCCGAGGTGACCAGCCCGCCGGTCCGCAACTCGTCGAGGAGTCGTCGATAGAGGACATGCCCCTCGGCTGCCGCGTAGCCGGCGGTGTGAAGCTGCGCGACCAGGATGTCCCGCGGGACGAATCCGGGCGGCGTCGACGCGACGCCGTGGGCGCTGCGCAGCAGAAGCCCCGCGGCGACCACCAGGACACCGGACACCGCGACCTGCATGGCGACCAGCGCGGCCTGGCGTCCGCCGCGGCCCGTCACCCTGGGATTCGGCGCCGCCGGGAGCGCCGGTGGCCGCCCCGCCGTCATCAGCAGCACGCCGAGGCAGACGATCACCCAGGCCGCGCCGGCGACGGCCAGCATCCAGAGCACAACGCCCGTGTCCAGGGATACGGCCGGCCCCAGCGGCGCCAGTTGCGGCAACGTCGAGACGACCGGCCCCACCCATCGCAATGCCATCGACGCGGCGAGCACGCCGGCGCCTACCAGTACCAGCATCTCGGCGGCGAACGGACGAACGAGGGCGAGGCGCGACGCCCCCAGCGCCCGCCGCACCGCCAGCTCGTGCGCCTGCTCGGCGCCACGCGTCAGCAGCAGCAGGACCAGGTTGCTGCAGGCGGCAAGGAGAAAGATCCCCGTGATCAGCACCAAGAGAGTCAGGAACCGGGTGGCCTCCCGGTGATACTCGGGACCGAGCCGGGCGTGATTGAGCGGCCGGGCGACGAACCGCCAGTCCTCGGTCCGGGCGGCGGCCACGTCGGCGGGCAAGCGAGCCTTGGCGAGCGCCGCCAGGACCGCGGCGTCGCCGCGGGACGTGGACGGGAACAGCCTTCCCACCGTGTGCAGCCAGCGCGCCGCCGGGCCGAGGAGAATGCCGGCGCTGTCGGGCAGGAGTTGGGACAACGCCGACACGGGAACCCAGAAGTCCGGCTCGTGGGCCGGACCGGGAAGCGGGTTGGCGGCGATGCCGACGACCGTGAACGCTTGCGGCCCCAGGCGCACGGTGCGCCCGACGAGCTCGGGGTCCCGGCCGAATTGCGACGTCCAGGCGCGGTGGGACACGACGGCCACGGCCGCGGCGGCGGCCGGGTCGTCGTCGGGTGGAGCCAGCAGCCGGCCGTGCGCCGGCGCCGCCCCCAGCACCGTGAAGAAGTTGCCGGACACGAGTGCGACGTTCACCCGGGTCGGGGCGCCTCCGGCAACGAGCGTGAAGTCGAACGGTCCGAAGGTCGCGAGCGAGAACGCCTGCGCCCCCGCGGCGCGCAACTGCAGGTACTCGGGATGGCTCAGCGGGGAGAAACGACCGTCGTCGAACCGCAGCTGCAGCGTGAAGAGCCGCTCCGAGTCGGCCAGGTCGAGCGGTCGCCAGAAGTGCCGATCCACCGTCGACAGCACGACGGCGGGGATGCTGAACGCGAGCGCCAGCGTCAGCACGACGGTTGCCGCAAACGCGCGGCGGCCGGCCAGCGAACGCAACGCGCGGCGGAGATCACCCGGCACGGCCATCGATCATGCCGGTGCCGTCGATGCCGCGCAAAGGTTGTTCGGCAACTTTAGTTTTGGCCGAACTCGACAAATTCGAGAGTCAGGCCGCGGCCGGCGCCGCACGCCCGAACTTCCGCCGGTAGTACCGGGTCCAGACGACTATGGCCGGAATGCCAACGGCCGTCGGCAGGATCCACGGCACGATGGCCAGCGGCCCCGCGAGCTCGTAAGCCCACACGCGCTGCGCCCCGAAGACGATGAACGCGGTGTGGAAGGCAATGCCGCCCCCGAGCATCGACCCGAGGTGGCTGTAGAACCAACTCATGTGCTCCGCCCCCGGGTTGCGCATCAGCCGCAGCATGCTCGATCCCGTGAAGAGACCGATGGGGCTCAGCCCCAGCAAGATGGGCGAGCTGTCGGACCACACCCCCAGCGCGAACGCGATGACGGCGACGCTGCCGCCGATGGACGCCCAGGCGAGCGCTTCGTGGAAGGGCGTTCGGAGCGTCTCGGGCGACTTTCTTGTCGCTACCACGCGAATCGCGTGCCGCACCGTGGCGAAGGTCACCACCCCGAGATAGCCGAGAAAGACCGCGAAGCCGTAGAGGTCGGGCCGGTCTGCGAAAGCGATGCCCTGCGCCTGATAGGAGACGACCCGCCCCACCGACACGGTGACCGCCGAAACCGTCACGACGTAGGCGCAGTAGGTGAAGACGCTGCCGGCGTACACGTGCAGCCGGCCGCCCTTGCGGGCCAACACCGGGATCCAGAACGCCGCCAGGCCGACGAACCCGGTGGCGACGTGCGCCAGGACGAGAGCGTTCATCACCAGGGCCGCGATGGTCGTCATGCCGGATCCTCCTGCTGTTCTAGCGATTCGTCGTGCGGTGCCGAAGCCGCACCGCGCGTACCTGCCAGGCGGCGGTCGATCGCCTCCAGCGTCTCGTCGCACCAGGCCACCTTCGACCCGATGGAGTGAATGCCCATCCGGAGCGCCGCGAACTGGTGGAACCCCGCGTCGCTGTAGCGCTCCGGCGCATCGCCGTAGGCGGCAATCACGTCCCGCTCCACCGCCCACAGTTGGGCAAGCCAGCGCGAGAGGTGGTCGCGGAGCGCCGTCATGAACGCGCGGGTCTCGTGGAGGTCGCCGACCGCGTCCATGAAGTAGAGCTGGGCGAGGTAGGCGAACCGCTCCGTGCCGACGGCGGGACCGCCGCGCAGCCAGCGCAGCAGCTCCGCGCGGCCCTCCTCCGTCAGCGTGTAGACCTTGCGGTTCGGCCCCTTCGGCGACGGCTCGAGCCGGCTGCGGAGCATCCGCCGCTGCTCCAGGCGCTTGAGGGTGGGGTAGATCTGGCTCAGCTCGGCGGACCAGAAGTGCCGCACGCTCTCGCTGAACGCGTTCTTGAGGTCGTAGCCGGTGGCCGGCTCGCGGAGCAGGCCGAGGAGGATGTGGTCGAGGCTCATGCGGCTATATCAATGCAGACATAGCAACTATATAAAGGCAGGCATAGCGTGTCAAGCGGGGTCGGCGGCCCGTCCCACAATCCTCGAATCGGCTACGATTGCCGACAGCCATCCGGTGATCGAGCCGGCGTTGCGGAAGGCCCAGGCCAGGAGCATCGGGGCCGGCGACCTTCCGCAGGCAAGGGGTTACGGCTCCAGGTGCACTTCGGCGAGCGCGATCCCCCGCTCGCCGGCGACCGCGTACAGGAAGTAGACGCGGCCGTCCTCCTCGAAGATCGCCGGGTCGCGCAACTGGTTCACCGGGACGTTGATGGCGCCGCCGCGGGACGGCTCCACCGGCAGGTCCGCGCCCTCCCAGGGCCGCTCCGGGCGCAGGACCTCCACCCGCCCGGTCGCCCTCCAGTCCCGCCAGTCGCCGGACAGGTCGATGCTCGCCAGCCACACCCGCTCCGGCGCGTCGCCCCGCTCGGTCCAGAAGACGTACAGCCGGTCGCCCCGCTGCAGCAGGGCCGAATGCCGCATGTTCGGGTTGAACAGGCTCGGTCCCTCCTCGAAGCCGGTCAGGCCGTCGTGCGAGCGGTACATCACGCCCGGCATGGCCAGCGCATACCAGTAGCCGTCGTGCGGGAAGGCGCGGAAGTACGGCCGGCCGAGGATCTCCGGACGCGCTTCGAAGTGCAGCCCGTCCTTCGAAACCGCCGCGCGGGTGACCTGGGGGCCGCGCTCCCGCCCGTGGACGTACATCACGATCTCCTGCCGCTCATCGACGACGTGCACGTCCGGCGACGCGATGTGCGCGTACGCCCCTGCCGGGTTCGGCGAGTCGGCGCCGCAGGGCGGGCAGGTGGCGGGGAAGTGCGACTGCTCGATCTGCAGCGTTCCCGGCTCGTGCATCGTCCACGGTCCGGCGAGGTCGTCCGCGTAGGCGAGCCGGATGTAGATGCCGCGGTGATCGGCGAAGTACAGGTAGTAGCGGCCGAGGGGATTCTCCACCCAGTCGGGCACGCGAATCAGCGACGGCCCGGCGATGTTGCTCCCCATCCGTCCGTCCATGTCGGGAGCGATGATGGGACGATCGAGCAGGCGCTCGATGCGGATGGTCTGCGCCGCGGCCGGCTGAGGCGCTGCGGCAAGCAGGACGATCGTCGCCGGCGCGAGGACCGCGAGACCGTGGGATAGTCGCTGTATCGAACGCATGACGTCTCTCCTCGCCGTCCGGCCGCGTGCCGGGCCCGGCGTGTTCTGCAACGGCTACCGGGCGGCGATGTCCGGGCGCGGGTCGGGCACGAACCCGTCCCGGTTCGGCATCTCGATGCGCGGCAGCGCGGCGGCATCGATCCGATCGTCCTCGCCGACGAGATCGTTGAGGAACAGCACGTAGGCGACGGCGCCGTACACTTCGTCCGCCGTCAGCGATCCGGGCTGGTTGAACGGCATGGCGCGGTACACGTAGTCCCACAGCGTCGTGGCCGCCGGCCAGTAGCTGCCCACGGTCTTGCGCGCCTCGTTGGTCGCCAGCGAGTCCCGTCCGCCGGCCAGCCGGTCGTCCGGCCCCTCCGTGCCGGTCGGGCCGTGACACGCGGCGCAACGGCGCTCGTACACCGCCCTTCCGGCGGCCGCGGTGGCCCCGCCGGGCGGCAGCTCGACGCCTGCGGGTCCCACGATGGCCCCCCAGCCGGCGATGTCCGCCGCCGTCGCCGGGCGTCCCAGCCCGAGTGTCTGCGCCCCGGCTCCAGCGACGCACAACACCGCGCACAGAAACAGCCCGACTGCCGCGCGGGTCGGTCCGGGGAATGCGGCGCCCGGTTCGCCCCCCCTACACATCGACGTTCTCCACGGCGCCGTCGCGGGCGACGCGCCAGCCCTGGATGGCGTTGTTGTGGTAACTGGACCGCGTGCCGCGTACCGCGATCAACGCCGCGCGGGTCGGCTGGACGTCGCCCGTCTCGTCGATGCAGCGCGACGCCAGGACGGTCTCCGCGCCGTCCCAGCGCCAGTCGAAGCGGAACCGCGTATGCGCGAGCGGCAGCACCGGATCCTGCAGCCGCGCCGCGGCCCACGACCGGCCGCCGTCGGTCGACACCTCGACCCGGGCGACGCGGCCGCGGCCGGACCAGGCCAACCCGCTGATCTGATGGAAGCCGGGACCGGCGAGCCGCTGCCCGCCGGAGGGCCGGGTGATGACCGACTTGGCGTCCATGACGAACGTGTACTGCCGCGCCGCGCCGTTCGGCATCAGGTCGGTGTACTTCGCGGTCTCTTCGCGGGTCAGGTACGACCGGTCGACGACTCGCAGCCGGCGCAGCCACTTGATCGAGATGTTGCCCTCCCAGCCCGGGATCAGCAGCCGCAGCGGATAACCCTGGGCCGGCCGCAACGCCTCGCCGTTCTGCCCGTAGGCCACCAGCGTGTCGTCGAGCGCCTTGTCCAGAGGCACGCTCCGGGTCATCCGGCAGGCGTCGGCTCCCTCGGCCACGAGCCACGCGGCGTCGCCCCGCACCCCCGCCTCGGCGAGCAGCACCGACACCGGCACCCCCGTCCACTCGCCGCAGCTCGTCATGCCGAACGCCGCCTGCGCGTCGGTGTCCGGCGCGGCCGGCGACCACTTGATGCGGCCGTTCCCGGAGCACTCGACGAAGCGGACGCGGGTGACCGCCGGCATGCGCCGGAGGTCGTCCATCGAGAAGACCAGCGGCCGTTCGACGAGCCCGTCGACCAGCAGTCGGTGACCGGACGGATCGATGTCGGGAATCCCGGCGTGATGCCGCTCGAAGTGCAGCGCCGACGGGGTGATGGCGCCGTCGAGATCCTGGAGCGGCGTCAGGCTGCCCGCGGCCTGCTCGTAGCGCGACCCGCGCACGCGGCGCAGCGCCGTCTCGAATCTCGACCGCTCGCCGTAGCCGCTCACGCCGGCCCCGAGCCGCCGGCCGGACGATCCCTGTCCCGCCGCGGTCCCCGGTGCGACTACCGCCGCGGCCGAGCCGAGCGCGGCCGCCTTCAGGAAGCCGCGCCGGCTGTGCGCCAATCCGGCTCGTGTCTGCTCGCCTGGCATCGGGTCCTCCTCCCAAGCACTCGAAGATCCAGTTCGCCGCCGGCCGCCGGTCGAGCGTCTGCTCCGCCCCGTGAGTCTGCGCCGCGGGAACGGCGCAGCCCCCCAGGGGGGTCAAGCCCCGTTTGGGCGGCAAACGGAGCCGCAGGGGACGATTGTCGGGCTACTGCTGGCGTCCCTCCCCTCCCGCCTCGATCGCCGCGGTGGCGAAAAAGCGGATCAGCTCGGCGTTGACGATGTCCGGGACCTCCTCGTGGGGGTTGTGGCCGACGTTCGGGATGAGAAACACCTCCCCGTTGGGGAGGATCCCGGCGGCCCGCCGCGCGTTGTCGGGGAACTCCGGCCCGTCGATCTCGCCGCCGAGGATGAGAGTCTTCGCCTCGATATGCGGCCAGTCGTCGACGACCGTATCCATGGAGCGCAGGTTGCCGCCGAGACGGCGCACGTAGGCGAGCCGCGGCCAGTCGCCGCTGAGCCGCTGGCCGTGCCGGATCCGGAGGTGGTCCAGGAACGCCGGTTTCCACTCCACGTAGCGCCGCGTGTCGGTCCGCACGTCCGCCTCGTAGGCGGCCTGCAGATCCGGATCGGCGTCGATTCCGCCGTCGAACGGATTGAATCCGCGGCCGGGGCGCCTGTCGGTCAGGCCGACCTGGTTGATGGTGACCAGGTGCGTCGTCTTCTCCGGGTAGAGGAAGGCGAAGCGCGTCGCCATCTGCCCGCCGATCGAGTGCCCGACGATGGCCGCCTGCTCGATGCCAAGGTGCTCCATGAGGCGGGCCGTGTTCGAGGCGTGCAGGCTCATGCTGTACGGCAGGATCGGCTTGGACGACTTGCCCCAGCCGAGCCGGTCCTTGACGACGACCCGGTAGCCCGCCTCGGTGAGCGCCTCGATCTGGCTCTTCCAGTACCAGCCGTAGTAGCTGCCCCCGTGGTGGAAGACGACGGCGCGGCCGTTCGCCGGACCCGCGGGCGCGACGTCCATGTAGGCGATCCGCACATCCTGGCCGAAGACCCGGAAGTTCATGAACTCGACCGGATGCGGATACTCGAAGCCTTCCAGGTTGATCGAGATCGGCCCCCACTCGGCGGGCGGCTCGGGCGGCGGATGATGAGACTGCGCAGAGACCGCGCCCGGGACGAGGGCCAGCACGGCGACGAGCAACAGCGCGACACGCGCGCGTGAAACGGGGCGTTCTATCGTCATTGATCCTCCCTGTCGCTGCATGGTTGCCATGCTAGCCCGAAAACCGTCGCACCGTGGCTCCGATCGCCGCCCAACCCGGCCTGCCCGGGAGTCCGCACCGGTTCTCGGCGCCGACTCCCGGCACCGGGTCCCGTCCGGCGTCGGGACGACGAAGTCCAAGGGGCTTGCGAACGGAGGCGGCCTGCGCCATCATGGGCGCTTCGGGACAATACGACGTCAACCTCCCAGGAGGGGTTTTGAGATGAACAACTGTCTTCGAGTGTTCGCCACGGTGCTCGCGGTCGCTCTGCTGGCCTACGGGCCGGCGTTCGCCCAGAGCCAGTCGGGGAGCGCCCCGGCCGCGGATCCGGTCTGGGAGATGCCCCGCCTGGCGGACGGCCAGCCCGACCTGCAGGGGTACTGGACCACCCAGACCTTCACGCCGATGGAACGCCCCGAGTACCTGGGCGACCAGGCGTTCTACACCGAGGAGGAGTTCGCGCTGCTGCAGTCGCAACTGACGGTCGACGGAGCCGACCCGCTGGCGCGCTTCGCCATCGAGATCGAGGACCCGGAGGAGCGTGCGCGGGCGCTCGACCAGACGCACCGCGACGAGAGCTACGTGCACTACGACAATGCCATCTGGCTCGCCACCCCGGTGCCGAAGGGGTTGTCGACCCGGCGCACCTCGCTGATCATCGATCCGCCGAACGGCCGGATCCCCCCGCGCAACGCACAAGCCGAGGCGCGGGCCGAAGCGCGGCGTGCGGCGCGCGGCGACCGGGGGGCCTTCGACGGCTACGAGCTGCGACCGCACGGCGAGCGCTGCCTGAACTACCGCTACAACGCGCCGCCGATGCAGCCGCCCTCGTACAACGACATCCACCAGATCTTCCAGACGCCGACGCACATCGTGATCTTCACCGAGCAGAGCACCAACGGGCCGCGGATCATCCCGATCGACGGACGGCCGCCCATGTCGGAGAAGATCCGCCAGTGGCCGGGCGACTCGCGCGCGCGCTGGGAGGGCGACACCCTGATCATCGAGAGCAGCCACTTCAACGACAAGAACGCGTGGCAGGGATCGAGCAGCGGCCTGAAGGTGGAGGAACGCTTCACCCGCGTGGCGGACGACCGGATCCACTTCACGTTCACGGTTGAGGACCCGGCCACCTGGGATCAGCCGTGGAGCGCCGAGGTCCCGCTGACGACCACCGAGGGTCCGATGTTCGAGTACGCCTGCCACGAGGGCAACCACGACATCCGGCACATCCAGGAGGTCTACCGCAACCTCGAGCGGCAGGCGGCCGAAGCGGCGCGCTGACCGGATCGGCGGGGCTCCCGGCCCGGGGGCCCCGCGGCAGCGCCGCTCCGGGCGGTGCGAATCGAGGCGCCGCCCAGAGCCTCACCGCCGGTAGGCGCACTCGCCGGTGCCGGCCGCAGCCTGCACCGCCCTGGCCGAGCAGGTGCCGAACCCGACGCGGGCGAAGCCGTCGCGAGTGCAGTACGCGCGCAGGGTGACCTCGTCGCCGTCGGCCAGGAAGTCGCGCCGCTCGCCGGTCGGCAGCGTCAGCGGCCCCGAAGCGGTCGCGGCCCGTTCCAGCAGGCAACCCGCCGCGCCGTCCCCCGGACCCGAGATGGTGCCGCTGGCGAGCAGGTCGCCGGTGCGCAGCCGGCACCCGTTGCTCGCGTGGTGGGCGAGCATCTGCGCAAGGGTCCAGTACATGTCCCGAAACGCGGCGCGGCTCACCCGCACCGGCTCCAGATCCCGGCGGCGCATCTCGGCGCTGCGCAACCAGGCCTCCACCGTCACGTCGATGCCGCCGCGGGCGTCGTTCCCGGCCGACGCCAGATGGGGCGGCGGCGGCGGATCGGCGGACGGACGGGCGGCCCGGCAACGGTACGGGGCCAGGGCGTCCAGCGTCACCACCCAGGGCGCGACGCTGGTCGCGAAGCTCTTCGACAGGAAGGGCCCCAGCGGCTGCGCTTCCCAGGCCTGCAGGTCCCGGGCCGACCAGTCATTCACCAGGCTGAGCCCGGCCAGGTGGCCCTCGGCATCGTCGATCGGGATCGGACGGCCCGACTCATTGCCGACGCCCACGTAGGCTCCCAGCTCCACCTCGTAGTCCAGCCGCCGCGTCGGCTCGAACGACGGGCTTCCGCCTCCCTGAAGGACTTGGCCGCACGGGCGCCTCACCGGCGTGCCGCCGACCACCAGCGACGAGCTGCGGCCGTGATAGGCCAGCGGCAGATGCCGGTAGTTGCGCGGCAGCGGATCGTCGGGACGAAACAGCCGGCCGACGTTCCTCGCATGGACGATCGAGGCGTAGAAGTCCGTGTAGTCGCCGACGTCGACCGGCAGCAGCAGCTCGGCCTCGGACAACGGGACGAGGGCGCCCGGCTCCGCGCGGGATCCGTCGGCGCGCAGGATGCCGCTCACCGCGCGCCGCAGGCTCCGCAGCGCCTCGGGCCCCAGGGCGAGCAGGGGGTTGAGCGAGATCGCCTCGCCGGCGACGGCCGCGATGTCCGGCGCGCCGTCGAGCAGGCGAAGCTCGCGGCAGCGCCGCAGGTCCAGCACCCGATCGCCGATGGCGACGCCGATACGCGGCGTCCCGGGACGCCCGCGGCGATGGAAGACGCCCAACGGAAGGTTCTGGATGGGGAAGTCGCCGGCGGGGTCGTCGGCGCCGGGTACCCAACTGCGCAGCGCGGGGTCGTGCGTCTCGTCGATCGGATGTGCCGCCGGTGCGCCGCCGTTCACCGTTCGCCCCCGCCGCGCGACCGCGAGCGGGACGCCCCGAGCGGCAGGACGGTCGACAGCTTCACCTCGTTGACCACGATGCTCGTGTGAATGCGGTCGACGCCGTCGATGCGCATCAGGCCCTCGAAGAGCACGGTCTCGAGCGCCTTGTGGTTGGGCACCACGATCTTGATGAGGTAGTCGGACTCCCCGGTCAGGTAGTGACATTCGAGGACCTCGGGAATCGCCTGCACCTCGTCGCGAAAGCGCGCCACGCAGTCGGGGCGATGGTGCGCAAGCTTGACCTCGACGAAGCACAGCAGGTCCAGGCCCACCGCCTCGCGGTTGACGAGCGTCGTGTAGCCGCGAATGACGCCCGCCGCCTCCAACCGGCGCAACCGCCGCTGGAGACCGGGCGGCGACAGGTCGAGCCGCCTGGCCAGCTCCACGCTCGTGGCCCGCCCGTCCTGCTGCAGCAGCGCGAGCAGCCGGCGATCCAGCTCGTCGAGCCGCGGCGGCCATTCGCCGCTGCGCGTCCGTGCCGCGCGTTGTTTCCTCGCCGATTCGGCGCCGCTGGTCGTCGATTCATCCATTTCAGTCATATTTTAGCAAATATGCACGGTATGGTTAATAAAACGCACTATACATCACTAAAAATAGAGATACTCTGTGCCCATACGGCATGAAGTGTTACTATCATAAAGTACATGTCCACGACCACGCTGGAACGACCGGAACGCGCGGCGGATGCCGCGGCGGCCCGTTCCGGATGCACCCGCTCCCGCCTGCGGGAGCTGGCGCTGCTTCCGGCGCGACCCGGGCTGCTGTCGCTCGCCGGGGGCCTCCCCGCTCCCGAGCTGATCCCCCGCGGCGCCTACGCCGCGGCTTTGGGGGAGGTCCTGGCCGGCGACGACGGCGCCCTGCAGTACGGCCAACCGAGCGAGCCGCTCCGGGAGCGCATCGTCGAGCTGATGCGCGAGCGGGGCGTCGGTTGCGAGCCCCGGCAGGTGCTGCTGACCTCGGGGGCCCAGCAGGCGCTGAGCCTCGTCGCGCAGTTGCTGCTGGCGCCGGGCCGCCAGGTGCTCATGGAAGAGCACGTGTACACGGGCATGCGGCAGGCCGTCCTGCCGCACCGGCCTGCCATCCTGACAGTTCCCACCGACCTCGACACCGGCATGGACGTCGATCGCGCCCGGACGCTGCTGGCCGGCGGGGCGCGGCCGGCGTTCGTCTACGCGATCGCCGACACCCACAATCCCTGCGGGGTTCGTCTCGGCCGCGAGCAGCGCTCGGGGCTCGCGGCGCTCGCGCGGCGCTTCGGCGTCCCGATCGTCGAGGACGATTCCTACGGGCTCCTGCACTACGACCAGGACCGTCTGCCCGCCCTGCGTGCGCTCGACCCGGAGTGGGTGATCTACGTCGGGACCTTCTCGAAGATCATCGCGCCGGCGTTGCGTCTGGGCTGGCTGGTGCTGCCGACGCGCCTCGTCGCCGCGGCCGGCGTGCTGAAGGAGGCCGCCGACCTGGAGTGCTCCGCGCTCACCCAACGCGCCGTGGCCCGCCTGCTGCAGGAGGGATTCGCGGACCACCTCGAGCGCATCCGCGCCGGCTACCGGCGCCGGCGGGACGCGCTGCTCGCGGCGCTCGGCGACCACTTCCCCGGGAACGTCCGGTGGACCCATCCTCCGGGCGGGTTCTTCGCCTGGGTGGAGCTGCCCCGGCGAATCGACGGGGACCGCCTGTGCGAGGAGGCGCTCGCCGAGGCCCGTGTGGCCGTCATCCCGGGGTCCGCGTTCGCGGCGAACGCACCGGCGCCGACGAACCGCCTGCGGCTGAGCTTCGCAAGCTGCGCCCCGAACGAGATCCGGACCGCCGTCGCGCGCCTCGGACGACTGCTCGAACGGAGACTGGCTCATGGCTAATCGTTTCCCCATCCGGCGCATCGACCACATCGAGTTCCACGTCGGCAACGCGCGGCAGGCGGCCGCGTTTTACCAGCACGCTTTCGGCTTGCACGTCACGGCCTACCGCGGCCTCGAGACCGGGTGCCGCGAGACGACGTCGTACGTCCTCGAGTGCGAGACGATTCGATTCGTGCTCACGAGCGGCCTCGCTCCCGGCAACGCGGCAGCCCGCTTCGCCCACGCGCACGGCGACGGCGTGGCGGTGGTCGCCCTCGAGGTACCCGACGCGGCGCACGCTTTCGCGGAAGCGCAGCGGCACGGCGCCGTCGGCGCCGCCGAGCCGGCCGAGGAACGCGACGGGCAGGGTCTTTTCCGGTCCGCGGCGATCCACGCCTACGGCGACACCGTGATCCGCTTCGTGGAGCGGCACGGCTACGACGGCGTGTTCGCCCCGGGGTTCGAGCCGCGCACGGGCCCCGAGCCGACCGGCGCGGACGCGGGACTCACCGCCATCGACCACGTCGTGGCCAACGTCGAGCGGGGCCAGATGGACCGCTGGGTGCAGTTCTTCACGGAAACCATGGGGTTCTCCGAGCTGCTGCACTTCGACGACGAAGCGATCTCCACCGAGTACTCGGCGCTGATGTCGAAGGTCATGCAGGACGGTACCGGCCGCATCAAGTTCCCGATCAACGAGCCGGCGACCGGCCGCCGCAAGTCCCAGGTGGCGGAGTACCTCGACTACTTCGGCGGACCGGGCGTGCAGCACATCGCTTTCGCCACCGACGACATCGTGGAGACCGTCTCGCGCATGCGGGCGCGGGGCATGACGTTTCTCTCCGTGCCCGCCGCGTACTACGACGACCTGCCGGCGCGCGTCCCGGCGATCGGCCCGTATACCGGCGTGCTCGCCGGCCTCGGCATCCTGGCCGACCGCGACGAGGACGGCTACCTGCTGCAGATCTTCACCGAACCCGTCCAGGACCGGCCGACGGTGTTCTTCGAGGTGATCGAGCGCCGCGGGTCCAAGGGCTTCGGCCAGGGAAACTTCAAGTCGCTCTTCGAAGCGATCGAGCGCGAGCAGTCGCGCCGCGGCAACCTCGTGGAGGCAGCGGCGTCATGAGCTACTACGTCCGGCGGGGCGAGGTGCCGCACAAGCGTCACACGCAGTTCCGGCAACCCGACGGCTCCCTGTACCACGAGGAGGTCATGGGCATCCATGGCTTCGCCGGCATCCAGTCGCTGCTCTATCACGTCCGGCCGCCGACCGAGATCGAAGGCGTCCTCTCCTCCGACGGGGACGAGCTGCGCTACGAGCCACAGGGCGCGCTGCGGCACCGGCTGATACGGACGGCGGGCGTCGGGCCGTCCGGCGACGCCGTCGGGGGCCGGGTGCCGCTGATGGCCAACGCGGACCTGCGCGTCTCGGTCGTGCGGCCGGTGGAGCCGATGGACTACTGGTACCGCTATGCGCACGGCGACGAGCTGATCTTCGTTCACTACGGCGAGGGGGTCCTGGAGAGCCAGTTCGGATCGCTGCGCTACCGCCCCCACGACTACCTGGTCATCCCCACCGGCGTCCTCTGGCGCATCCTCCCGGATAGCGGGAGCGACCAGCGGATGCTCGTCGTGGAGTCCGCCGGCGGGCACCTGGAGCCGCCGGCCCGCTACCGCAACCGTCACGGCCAGTTCGTCGAGAGCGCGCCCTACGGCGAACGCGACATCCGGCCGCCGGACGTGCTGGAGACGCACGACGAGCGGGGCGCGTTCGAGGTCCGCGTCAAGGCGCGCGGCCGGGTGACCCGCTACTTCTACGGCCACCATCCGCTCGACGTCGTCGGTTGGGACGGCCACCTGTGGCCCTACGCGTTCAACGTCGACGACTTCGAGCCGATCACCGGCCGCGTGCACCAGCCGCCGCCCGTGCACCAGACGTTCGAGGGACCGGGATTCGTGGTCTGCTCCTTCGTCCCGCGGCTGGCCGACTACCACCCGCTGGCGATCCCGTCCCCCTACAACCATTCGAACGTCGACTCGGACGAGGTCATCTACTACGTCGAGGGCAACTTCATGTCCCGGCGGGGAATCGAGCCGGCCGCCCTCACCGTGCACCCCAACGGGATCCCCCACGGCCCGCATCCCGGCGCCTACGAAGCGTCCATCGGCAAGCAACGCACCGACGAGCTGGCCGTGATGGTCGACACGTTCCGGCCCTTGCGCCTGACGGCCGAGGCAACGGCCCTCGAGGACGAGAGCTACGCCGGAAGCTGGTCGCCGGTGACGTTGCGCAGCATCTAGGAGCCCGCGGGGATACGCCGCGTGGCATCGAGGGAGGACGACCATGACGGGCAAGGACTTCGAGACGTTCAAGGAGACGGTCGACCGCAAGCTCATGCACCACCCCGTGGTGGTGGACAACGCCTACACCGCCTGGTTCGCGGAAGGTCACGTTCCTCTCGACCACCTCCGGCACTTCACCGTCCAGTTCTCGGTGTTCTCCAACCAGTTCCTGCTCGCCGCGCTCAACCGCGCGATCAACGCCGGCACGCTCGAGGCGGCGCGCGAGAGCAAGGAGATCCTGATGAACGAGCTCGGCGTCATCTATGTCGACCCGGAGCGCGCTCGCCCCGACGTGCGACCCGGCAACGCCGACCGCATCCACGTCGACCGGGAACGCAGGTGCCCCGACGCGCGGACCGTCGACGCCGACCGCGAGGGAGATCCGGCCCTGGTATCGACCACGGGAACCGTCGAGGGCGGCACGTTCCGCTTTCAGGCGGCGCACTTCGAGTGGCTGCTGCGCTTCGGCGCCACCCTCGGCCTGCGCTTCGGCGACATGGGCAAGCGCCGCCACGGCGACCCGAGCACGCTGTTCTTCTGCGACGAGCTGTTCCGACTCTACGGCAGCGACGACTACAACGAGGCGATGGGAGCGTCGTTCGCCGTCGAGAACTGGGCCGCGGCCGGCTTCTGGAAGGAGCTGATCGCCGGACTCGAGCGCGTGAAGGCCGAGCAGGTCCCCGCCCTGCCGCTCGCCTTCTTCACGTGGCACGACAAGCTCGAGGCGAACCACCGCGACCACGTCTGGCACGAGCTGCGGGCGTGCTACGACTCGCCGTCGTTCGAGGACGAGGCGTTCATCGCGGCCGGCGTCACGATGCTGGATGCGGTGAAGGCGTTCTGGGACGGCCTGTACGCGGCGCGGCCGAAGGCGCCGCGGGTTCTGAAGAACACATGGGTCGAAGAGGCCAGCTTCGTTGCAGGCGAACACCGCCATGCAATCCGAACCGCAACAACGACAAGGGCATAACGAGCATCCCGCCGGCGCGGCCGCACCCTACTGGCTCTGCAACGCCACCATCGGACTTGCGGCCACGACCTTGCGCGCGGGCAGGTAGCTCGCCAGACCGGCGACGATGAGCACGACCACGATGGCGCCCACGAACGAGGCCGGATCGGTCGGCGGGATACCGAACAGCAGGGTGGAGAGCAGACGCGTCAAGCCCAGTGCCCCCACCACGCCGATCAGCACCCCGGTCGCCGCGAGTCGAAGGCCTTCGCCGATCAGGTCCCGGACCAGCCGTTGCGGCGCCGCGCCGAGGGCCATTCTCAATCCGAGCTCCCGGGTTCGCCGCTCGACGAGATACTTGATGAGCCCGAACATCCCGATGGACGCGAGAAACAGGCCGACCACGCCGAAGACGCTCATGAGGACGAGCACGAATCGGCGCGGGGCAATCGACGAATCGACGAGCCCTTGAAGCGTTATGACCGGTCGAAACGGCAATTCGGGGTTGACCGTCCACACCGCGGCCTGGACGGCGCTGACGATGGCTCCCGGATCCCCGCCGGCCTTCACGACATAGGTCATCGCACCGGTCGGGTGTTGCTGATGCGGCAGAAACACCGTGGGCACCGGCGTGTCGTCCAAAGCGGTGTTTCTCGTGTCCCGAACGATCCCGATGATCTCTCTGACCACGTCGGGCCCGTCCGTCAGTCTGATGCGAGCGGCGAGAGGGCGGTCGTCGGGCCAGAACCGACGAGCCATGGTCTCGTTGATGACCGCGACCGGCGCGGTGTCGGCCAGGTCCAGCGGACTGAATCCCCGGCCCTCGACGACCGCGATGCCCAGCGTCCGAAAGTAGTTGGGCGTCACGACGTTCAAGCCGATCGTAGGCCGCGCGTCGTCTTCGGTCGGGCGTCCCTCGATCGTCAGACGCGTGCGCGTGTCGGTCATGATCTCACCGAACGGAATGACCGTCGCGGCGGCGGCCGACGTGACCCCCGGAGCCGCGCGCACCCGGCGGAGCGTCTCCTCGAAGAACGCTGCGCGCCGTGGCGCCTCCGGATACGCCCTCCACACGAACACCGGCAACGCCACGACACGTTCCTGAGAGAAACCGGGGTCCACCCGCAGGAGATTGACGAAGCCGCGGGCGAGCAGCGAGGCGCCGGTCAAGAGCATCAGGGCGAGCGCCACCTCGCCGATGACGAGCAGCCTGCGCGTGCGGTCGTTCACGATCGCCCGCCCCTCTCGCGACGCCCTCGCCAGCGCCGCGCCGCCGTTGACCCTGGAGAACTGTCGCGCGGGGAGAATCCCGACCAGGAACGCCGTCATACAGGAGAGCGTCGCCGCAAACGCCAGGACCGTCGGGTCGACCCCGGCCTCCTCGAGTCCCGGGATATCGCCGGGGGCCAACGAGACGAGCGCCAGCAGACCCCAACGCGCCGCGACCACGCCCAACGCGCCTCCCAGGACGGCCAGGACGAGGCTCTCGACGAGCAGTTGGGCGCACAACCGCCGGCGCCCCGCGCCAAGCGCCGCCCGCACCGCGAACTCCGGGGTGCGGGCAGTGCCCCGGGCCAACAGCAGATTGGCGGTATTCACACACGTAATCAACAGCACGAACGCGACGGCGCCGGACAACAGGAAAAGGTAGGGCCGCGCATCGCCCACCACACGATCGCGCAAGGGGATGATCGAGGCGCCGAAGCGTTGATTGGTGGCCGGGTATTCGCGGCCGAGCTGCTCGGCCACCCGCCCCATCTCGGCGCGGGCCACCTCCACCGACACCCCGGGCGCGAGTCGAGCGGTTACGTTCAGGAACAGACCGCCGCGGTTCTGCCGATCGTCCTCGGTGAACGTACGCGACATCCACAAGTCGCGTCCCGGCGGATAGTCGAATTGCTGCGGCATGACCCCGACCACCACATACGGTCTTTCGCTGAGGGTCAACGTCCGGCCCACCACGCCGGGGTCGCCGCCGAAACGCTGCTGCCAGAACCTCTGGCTCAAGACGACGGCGCCGTCCGCACCGGGCTGATGCTCGTCGGCGGTGAACGTTCGCCCATGCTGCGCGGGCACGCCGAGGATGTCGAAGAACCCTTCGGAGACACGCCAGATGCGAAGGTTCTGCGGCTCGCCCTCGGAAACGAGATCCACCCCGGACGGTTCGACCGCGGCGATGCCGTCGAATGCGGTACTGCGGTCACGCCACTCGAGGAAGTTGCCGGGCGAGACCTCGCGCTCCACGGCTGCAGCGGCGTCGAATTGCCAGACCGTCACGATCCGTTCGGCACGCGGGAACGGCAACGGATTCAACAGCACGGCATCCACCACGCTGAACACCGCCGTCGACGCGCCGATGCCAAGGGCCACGGTCACGACGCCCACCAGCGCGAATCCCCGCGCTTTCGAGAGACTGCGCAACGCGTACTTCACGTCCTGCAGGATCTGCTCGAGCGCCGCCCCGAACCGCGCCTCGTGCACCCCGTTCCGGGCGGACTCGAGCCCGCCGAGGGTCGCGAGCGCCTGCCGGCGCGCCTCGTCCGGCGGGGTCCCCTGCGCGGTTCGCGCTTCGGTCTCGAGGGCGACGTGGTGCCGCAGCTCGTCGTCCAGATCGCGGTCGACGCGGTCCCGGTCGATGAACATGCGCAAACGGACCCGCCAAGCGTAGAACCATCGCTCGAAAGGCATGACTCTCCTCCGTCCTCTCGGCAAGCAAGGGTAACGGCTTCCAACGGGTCGAGCCCTGAGTGCTGCTCAGTTCGAGCGGAGCCGGACATGACCCCGATCCGCCGCGATCTTCAATTCGGGCCCGCCACCGTTGATCGACCAGCGGCGCGCCGAATGCCGTGTCGCCCCGGGTAGATCGCTGGTCACGCGAGCCCGGCGTGACACGTCGACGTGCACGGTCACGGCTTGCTCGCTTGCGAGTTCCAGGACCAGCACCGCGATTGGCTGCATTCGTCTCATCGTGCGTCTCCTTTCGGACGTCTTGTCCCGGTTCCCGCTCGATCAACGCCGCGGCGTCGGCATCGGCCCCGGCGGTGCGGCGCCGGCCGGGCCCCCCACCCCCCCCGCCCGCCCCCCCCCCCCCCCGGCGCCCCCCGCGCCCCCCCCGGCCGCCCGCCGCGCGCCGCCGCCCACCCCCCCCCCCCGCCCGG